>JAHEYM010000329.1:2027-5018 GCA_023251595.1 Bacteroidota bacterium | reverse complement strand
ACAGTAAACAGTTAACAGGCTTAATCGGGAGTTTTTCAAGTTTTTTCTTTTGCTCTTTTTTCAAATATTTTATTTTCACTTTTTAAACTTTTCAAACATGACAGATTTTAGAAATCTTGAGGCTTACAAACAAGGCCGTTTATTTAACAAAAATGTTTACCAATTATTAAAAAATCATCCTGAGATTGATCGGGGATTACGAGACCAATTCAGCAGAGCAAGTACGAGCATATTATTAAATATTGCAGAAGGCTCCGGCCGGTTCGCCCCGAAAGATAAAAAACATTTTTATGTCGTTTCACGGGCTTCCGCACTCGAGTGCATGGCGATTGTTGATATATTAACCGATATAGAAATAATATCTGTCGAATTGGCAGAAGAGAATATACAACATTTGGATTTAATATCGAAAATGATTTTCGGAATAATAAGAGTCATAATGTAGCAGTTTCAGTAACAGGAACAGTGACCTGTTAACAGGTTTCTGTCTCCGATCCTGAAACTGTAACAGTGGTCTGTTAACAGTTTACTGATCCTGAAACTGAAACTGATACCGTACCACGATGGAAATTGATTCCGATACGGTAGAGAAACTCCGGGAAATCTTCGAGTATTCCACCTTCGTAACGCTTTCGCACGACAGGAAAGACGGCAAGATTCGCGGCTCGCACAAACTCGTACACAACTGCGACATCGCGGTCGAAGTGAAGGATGGCGTGGATATAACGACAAAAACAGGTTTAAGCAGAAGGGGATGGAGTATAAGGTGTTTTGAGGGGGGCTAAACTTAAATAATAGCTTTAATAAAACTAATGATGTTTGGGTAAATATAACGAAAATGTTTACTTTTGGGATTAAATAGAAAATAAAATTCATGTGGCATAAATTAGTAATCGTTGCAAACGGAAAGTACGGTGAAACTAAAAAAAAATTGGAGAAAGACTTCTTTATGGCGTTTTTCGACAAACCTCAACCTCATTTAGCAAAAATGTATTATAAAGATAAATACACTTCGCAGGTGGATATGTCTGACAATCTGATAGTTTACTTTAATTCGGAATGCACATTTTATCCAGAGACTTCAAAAATAGTCAAGGATTACAAAGCAGAACCTTGTGATACTCCTCTGATGGAGGATATTCATCCTTTTATTTTTATAGATGAATAGAAGAAATTGGATAAAAAACTTTTAGGGAAAATATATCAACAGAAATTCAAACAACCACTTCAGAAATGGGAAAAGCCTAAAAAACTAATAAATATAAAATGAAAATAATTTATCTGTGTCTTCTTTCATGCATTTGTTCTGCAAATCTATTTGGACAGTGGACACAAATTAATTCGGGAACCATCCAGAGTTTAAAAGCTATTTATTTTTTAAACAATGATACAGGATTTATCGGTGGTAGCGCAGGCATTACATCCACAACATTACTAAAGACGACCGATGGTGGAATGAGCTGGATTTCTCCAAATATCAGCACTGTTAACTCAATCAGGTCTATAAAGTTTATTAACGCTCAGATTGGATTTCTTACGACAAGTGCACCAGCCGAAGGTTTCAAAACTATTGATGGAGGTAATAATTGGACATATGTTAATACTGCTATTTATAATGATGGAGATGTTTATTTTAAAAATATTGACACTGGTTTCGTTTATTCCCCAAATAATGGTAATGATGTTTCTTACACATTTAATGGAGGAACGACATGGACACATTACCCCACTGGAACATTTAATGGCGTGGGTATTTCTTCTATTAATTTTCCAAATCCGAATTCAAGTATAGGTTTTGCTGTTTCAGCATGGAGCGGACGCATTTTTACATCTACGGATGGTGGGGTTACTTGGTCGCAAATTTCTCAACCTACAAGTCAAGTTTTAAATGATGTTTTTTTTACATCAACAAATGAAGGTTACGCACTTGGCTTAAATTTTATTCTTAAAACAAGCGATGGAGGAATAAACTGGATAACTGCAAATAGCAGTATTGGTGGCTATAAATTTAATATCATTAATACATCCGTCTATGTTGTAGTCTTAAGCTCAACTTATCTTTCCACTGATGGCGGAATAAACTTTTCAACAATGACGGGAACAATAAATGGACTGAATAATTTACACATACTTTCTGATTCTTCAGGTTATTGCGTTGGCGAGAGCGGAAGAATATTTAAACTTGGTGCATCATCATCCGTTAACGAATCGTTTGCTACTTTTAATCCTATTAATATATTCCCGAATCCCGTGAATGAAATTTTATTTGTTGTACTTTCGAATCAAAATGGCTCAACATTGGAGATGTTTAATTTAGAGGGGCAGTTAGTTAAAAAAACTACTTTACTGGCTGGCAAAACAGAGGTTAATATTAAAGATCTAACAAAAGGTCTTTACATATATAGAATAATAAGTCAAGAAGGAGTATGTGTTGGTAAATTAAATAAAAAATAAAAATAATAATTAAAAACTAATCAAATGGCATCTCTCGATCAGAAAAAATGTGAAAGCCCAAATTGTGACAAGCCCTATTCTTATCAATGGAGTTCAAGTCAATTTCTTGATGAACCTAGTGCAATTAAACGACTTGAGATTTGTCTTTGCAAAATATGCCAATCTAAATTCTCAACTAAAATCCCTGATTATTGGGCAAATTTGATTGTTCAAGTTGATGCTCGGATAAGAGGAAATATATAGATAAGATCAATAAATAACCCAGATAAATTTACAAAAAAAATGAGTTCAGAAAAACAATTTCGGGTATTTTCGATTTGGGCATTAGTCCATTTTATACTGCCAACTTTGTCTTTTGCTCAAGTAATTTGGGGAGGTCAAGGTCACTCTCTTTCGGTGTGCACTGATGGCACAGTAAGAACGTGGGGATGGAATGGGTATGGAGAACTTGGCGATGGGACAATAATTGAGAGAGATAATCCAGTCCAAGTGAGTGGGCTAACAGGGGTTATTGCGATTGGCGGGGGCGGTCAATTT
>JAHEYM010000329.1:0-2017 GCA_023251595.1 Bacteroidota bacterium | reverse complement strand
GCACTAAAAAATGACGGAACTATTTGGGCTTGGGGCGATAATAGTCTTCGTCAGGTTGGTGATGGTACAACAGTAGAAAGACATACACCCGTCCAAGTGAGTGGACTCGCCGGAATAATTGCTATAGCAGCGGGTGAGCATCATTCATTGGCGTTAAAAAGCGATGGAACGGTGTGGGCATGGGGGAGCAATGGGGTTGGTCAGCTTGGAATCGGCACTTTTACTCAAAGTAATAATCCAATACAAGTTAGTGGGTTGACAGGAATTACAGCAGTCGCATGTGGAGGTTTTCATTCACTTGCCTTAAAAAATGACGGTTCTGTCTGGTCGTGGGGACTTAATACTTTTGGAGAACTTGGAGATGGAACAAATACACAAACGGCTTTTCCTATTCAAGTAGTTAATTTAACAGGTATAATTGCAATATCTGGAGGCGAGAATCATTCACTCGCACTCAAAAATAATGGCACAGTTTGGGCATGGGGTGATAACAGTTCAGGAGAACTTGGAGATATTACTATTACTTCAAGAAATAGTCCTGTGCAAACAAGTGTTCTTACAGGCATTTTAGCTATCGCTGCGGGTGGTGCTCACTCGTATGCAGTTAAAAATAATGGCACATTGTGGGTATGGGGCGAGAATGGTTATGGGCAACTTGGTGACGGAACTACTACAAATAAAAATACTCCAGTGCAAGTCAATGGTCTGAGCGGGTGTACTTCGATTGCATGTGGCGAGATACACTCACTTATTCTAAAAAATACTGGTACAGTATGGACATGTGGTCGTAATAATGGTGGACAACTTGGTGATGGTTCTACTACAGATAGCTCGAGTCCAATTCAAGTTATTGGTTTATGTTCTGTTTCTAATGGTGCTGAGGAACTTAATGAGCAATCATATATTTCGATTTTCCCGATTCCGAGCAGTGGAAAATTCAATATTAAAATTCCTGAAAATAAATTATATGACATTTCTGTTTTTAATGTCTTAGGTGAAAATATTTTTGAACAAAAACAAATCACTTCTTCGCAGAGGATTATTGATTTAAGCAAGGTTAGTACGGGAATTTATTTTGCTCAAATTACTATTGACAATAAATCGTTCTCTAAGAAAATAGCAATTAGCAAATAAAATATGATGTTGGTGAACATTTCTGTTAAAAGTTACATTTTCTTTCAAACCACTTCAAAAACTTGCTTAATTTGTTCTACAATAGTTTCACAAATAGAACAGATAACAAAATTAGTATATGAATATCAGATAGTTACAAATTAGTTCGAATTTCTCCCTCTCCGCGGGACAGTTTCAGTACCAGGAACAGTAACCTGTTAACAGTTCACTGATCCTCAAACCGAAACTGTAAAATTATTCTTTCACCACCTTCACCCGATAATTAATCTGATCGTTCAATATCTGAACGAAATATATTCCGGGTGAATAATGTTCGAGATTTATTGTGAGTTCGTCGGAATGATCTGAGGTGCCTTCCAAAATTTTTCCGGTGATATCAGAAATTGCAACTGAATATTCACTGAGTTGTTTTTTGTTGAATTTTATTTTAGTGATTCCCGTGGTTGGATTCGGGTATATAGTTATGTCAGAATTAGAACTTAAATTAGTTTTGGGTGAAGTTCCGACAAGCACGGAAGAGGGAATCGGATTTAATGCGATGCTTGTGCCATCATTTGTTACGCCATACACATTTGAGAAGCCGAAAGAGAAGGGACTTGAGGCTGCACAATCAATTGTAAACACTAATGTAACGATTGTGCTGTCACCACTGGTATTTCCGTGATTAATTCTTGAAAATCCGAGATCGAGATTTCCGACCAATTCGAAATTCTTTTCGAGATGAACGTTATTCGAAGGACCAACCAACCATGAGCCGGTATAATCCACTGCCATACTTCCTCCCTGCACAACAGAAGGCGGATAATTGACAGTGAATGCAATTCCATAAAAATTATTAGCAGGATTACTTGCAGTTCCCAACATCACAGGAACAGAAATAGTA
>JAHEYM010000328.1 GCA_023251595.1 Bacteroidota bacterium | reverse complement strand
TCTTTGGTACCTAGGTGGGAATGAATGTGAATATGCTCGCCAATTTGGGAGTGTTGAGAACTTTCAGGAGTTCCGAGCACAACAACCGCACGGTATGTTGTTTCAGATATTTGATCGATCAACAAATTCTCTAATTCTGTTCGTTGGGGTTCAGGTCCCGATATGATGGCGAAGAGATCGTATTTGGGATGAAGAGTCTCCAGGTTTGGAACATTTTTTTTCTCAAAGCGCGAGAGCGGTCCGATGAAACGGGCATGGGTCGGCAAGGTACCCCAATGTGAGAGATCACCCGATAAATTATTTTCGTTCTCAAAATCCGGAATCCACAGAAAATTAAACTTTTCGATAAATCGACGATTTGTTTTGCTCACTAGTGGAGATAGAAAAGACAGCCAGCGTGGGATCTTCAGGTTGATTTGATGCGTCATAAACACTGTCAATACCTTGGGATTATAGAGACCATATCGATTGTCGGAAATGACTATATCGAACTTATGTTCCTGGATCAGCTTATCAAGTATTTTTCTCTCCTGGTTGATCGCCCTCCTCATTACGGGTATCAAACCAATAATGTAGGGTACCATTAAGCTTCGATGGGGGTATTTGATTTTGATCCCGGGGAATTGAATGAATGGGAGATCCGGAAATTCTTTTTGCAAAAGATGAAGAGGGCGATTGTCGGCACCAATCCACACCTCCAGATTCTGTTTCAGTAGTTCACGAATAATCGGGATGCATCGCGTCGCATGTCCAAGACCCCAATCGAGTGGGCAAACAAGTACTTTTTTCTTTTTCAACAGACTACCTAAAAAGGATCGGGGGTGCAAAAATAATCTTTCTTCCCTCCCCGACATGAATTTCGGGGCAAAAAATTTCGCGATTCTTAACATGCAATAAATCTTATAACCTTTGCAAACTGAAAACGGCATTTGATAATGGCTAAAAAGAAACTCGAACGCTTTGCTGAAATTGCTACCTTTCCTAATGTAATCCAGGCACCCGTTTACATCGGATTAGGCGATCATCCAATTCGAGGTAAATGGGGAGCAGAAATGTTCGGGAACGAAAAAGCTATCATATTGGAATTGGGTTGTGGCAGAGGAGAATATACGCTGAGTCTCGGAACAAAATACCCCGATAAGAATTTTATTGGGATTGACATAAAAGGGAATAGATTGTGGCGTGGAAGTAAAACTGCATTTGAAACAGGCATGAAGAATGTCGCTTTTCTACGGATACAGATTGAGCAAATAGAACATTTTTTTAGTGAAGGTGAGATAGATGAAATCTGGATAACCTTTCCTGACCCTCAGTTGAAGGACAGAAATGAGCCCAAACGGTTAACTTCACCCCAATTCCTTGCCAGATATCGGAAAATAATGGGCGAGAAAGGCAGTCTGCATTTAAAGACAGATAATCATCAACTTTTTGAATATACACTTGGAACCATAGGGAGCTTGGGCTTGCGACTTCTTAAAAAAATTGAAGACATTCACCAAAATATAGAAACGGAAGAGGTTTTGAAAGTCCTTACTACATACGAAAAGATCTTCATGAGACAAGGTTTGCCAATCTATTATCTTCATTTTGCCTTTTGAGCTGACACTATTAACAATTTGGCGAAAAAGCATGTCAATAAACAACTTGAATAGTCCTGCAAGGTAAGCTTTTAGCACATAAATTTGCGGGTGAGTGGGTCATTTCACAAAATATTTTGGTAGTCACACAATAAATTCGTAATTTTAACGCGGGAATCTCTATGCCAAACGCAAAAAATCCCCTATCAAAAACTATAAATCATCTCCTAATACAACGAGCATGAATAAAACTACTACCTTCCGAATTTATTTTTTAATGTTATCCGCAATCCTGATCGGGAATGTGAACACGGCTAAATCGCAGTGTGGCTTTAATACTACGCTATATGCAAATATAACACCCACCACTTCTCCCCAGACTCTATTCTGTACATGGGACGGTGACTATAATTCCTTTGTTGCCGTCGCCGGGAATACATATTATTTTTCATTTTGCGCAGCTGACGGTGGACAGGCACCATTTGATACGCAGATTACAATTTTTGATGCCACTTTAACATATGCCGGTGGCTATAATGATGATTTTTGCGGATTACAATCATACTTATCCTGGCTCTGCCCAACAAGCGGAACTTATTATGCCCAAATCAATTCATTTTACTGTCAAACTTTGATGTCAGGTTGTGCGGATATGGTCTATTGGATGACTACCGGTGGGGGTTGTTTACCGCTCACAGTCACTTGTTCGGCAACTCCAAGCAGCATTTGCTCCAGCCAAACTTCACAACTGACTGCTGCCGGACCAGGTGGAGGTGGTTGTAATAGTACATACTCCGTGTCTTCGATAGCTTTTGCACCTGTTGCAGGAGCTGGAACTGCCGTAGCTCTCGGCGATGATCAGGTGAGTGGTGCATGTCCGATTGGATTCAGTTTTTGTTTCTTTGGTGTGACCTACACAAATGCTTATATTTCTTCAAATGGTTTCATTTCATTCGATGCTGCTGCGGCGAATGGTTGCTGTACAGGTCAGGTTCTACCTGATGCTACGAGTCCTAATGCTGTGATTGCAGCTGCCTGGGAAGATCTTTATCCTCCTGCAGGGGGAACTATTGACTATTTCACTAGTGGAGTAACACCAAACCGAATCTTCGTTGCCCGCTGGAATGCGGTTCCCCACTACAGCGGTGCTTACGATTTTGTGACTATGCAGATTGAATGTTATGAAACAACTAACGTCATTGAGATACATATCACGAGCATGCCTGGTAACCCCAGTGGTACATGGGTGGGACACACAGAAGGGATCGAGGATGCAACCGGAGCAACCGCATATACGGTGCCTGGAAGAAATTCAGATGCGACCTGGACTGCAACAAATGATGCCTGGAGGTTTACTCCCGGTGGCTCCGTTCTTGGCACATATTCGTGGACTCCAGCAGGTACTTTAAGCAGTTCAGTTATTTCGAATCCGTTAGCTTCACCAACAACTACCACTACGTACACTGTGACTTATACAGATGGAGCCGGATGTACCGGAACCTGTTCTTCAACAGTAACAGTAACTTCCGGAGCAATCCCGACGATTACTCCGAGCGGACCGACCTCTTTCTGTTCACCGGGCAGTGTTACGTTGACTTCGAGTGTTGGAACCTCATACTTATGGAGCACAGGTGCGACTACCCAAAGTATTGTGGTTTCTACCGGAGGAAGTTATACTGTTACCGTTGGAACGGGTAGCTCACCTGTAGTCGATCAATCTCAGCAGGTATCAAATACTTATATGGCCGGATTTGCACAGACCGACCTTGCCCAATCGTTTATTCCCACCCAAAACACAAGTTGTGGAGCGAGTGTTACCCTTACAAATGTTGTCGGTACAGGCGTTGCTGACATTACGATCAGCTTATACACTCTGCTCCCGAACGCAGGTGGAATTTTACTTGCGAGTGGCACCGCCACAGGTGTTGCGCCGGGTGGTGTTGCGACGGTGAACTGGGCGTCAGTACCTGTGACCGTAGGTACAACTTACTATCTCGTATTTACTTCTTCTGACAATACATTTGGTTTGACAGGAGACTTAGGTAATTCATATCCTTCAGGGATGGTTTTTGCCAATGCAGGCTATGGGCCATTTCCGGCTTATGATTATACATTCCAAACTTTCTCTTGCGGTGGTGGTTGCACAGGTACATCTGTGCCAACAGTTGTGACGATAACCCCCCCTCCAACACCCACCATTACGGCTTCAGGTCCGACCACATTTTGCGCAGGCGGAAGTGTAACGCTCACGTCATCCGTTGGTACGAGTTATCTATGGAGCACGGGTGCAACAACACAAAGTATCACAGTTTCAACAGCTGGAAGTTATACAGTTGCGGTCACGACTGGTGGTTGCACCGGAACCTCCGCAGCAACAGTTGTGACGATTAATCCGGCGCCAGCGACACCAACTATAACAGCATCAGGACCAACAACATTTTGTACAGGTGGAAGTGTGACTTTAACCTCGAGTGCGGGAACGACTTATTTATGGAGTACCGGTGCGACAACAGCTTCGATTACTCCCACAACGAGTGGAACTTATACGGTCACAATTACAAATGGAAGTGGTTGCACGGCTATTTCTACGGGCACGGTTGTAACGGTCAATGTTCCTGTTGCAGCAGTGATTACAGCATCGGGTCCGGTTTCATTGTGTTCCGGAGGAAGCGTAACACTTACATCGACTGCAGGAACCAGTTATCTCTGGAGTACAGGAGCGACTACACAATCAATCACAGTTAGTACAGCAGGAAGTTACACGGTAACGCTTACTGACGTAAATGGCTGTACTTCTACCTCTGCTGGTACAACAGTCACTGTAAACCCCAATCCGACGGTTACGATAACAGCGGGAGGACCCACAACTTTTTGCACTGGTGGAAGTGTTTCACTGACATCAACAGCAGGAAGTTCATACATATGGAGTTCAGGTGGAACGACACAAACAATCAGTGTTAATACATCGGGATCATACACTGTTACCATGACAGATGGCAATGGATGTACCGGTATATCTGCTCCGGTAGTTGTTACAGTAAACACACCAATAGCAGCAACAATCACTGCATCAGGTCCAACAACAATATGTCAGGGACAGACTGTCGATTTAAGTGCAAACAGCGGAAATTCATATTTATGGAGCACCGGTGCTACGACTCAGGTTATTACAGTCAGTACATCAGGTTCCTTTTCGGTAGCCGTAACAGATGGGAATGGTTGTGTCTCTACATCGGCAGTGACAACGGTTACTGTAAATCCAGCTCCCATACCGACGATCACCGCTGGTGGGCCAACCACTTTCTGTGCGGGAGGCTCAGTTAGCCTTTCTTCAAGTGTCGGCACCTCCTACTTATGGAGCGATGGCGGGACGACACAATCTATCGTGGCGAGCAGTTCCGGGAATTACACTGTTATAGTCACCTACGTTGGCGGTTGCACC
>JAHEYM010000327.1 GCA_023251595.1 Bacteroidota bacterium | reverse complement strand
TTTCCTACAGCAGCTCAGGCAAAAAAATCAGTTCATTTAATCAATTATAAAAATGTTGTTCTCGATATGGAGAATTCCACAGTTTTTCTGAAGAAAAAAGGAATGAGAATCGGGTTTGGTGGAATTGGTAAAGGTTACGCAGCAGAAAAAGCAAAAGCTGTTCTCCTGAAGAAGGGAATAAACAGTGGAATTGTCAATGCTGCCGGTGATCTGACTGCGTTTGGATTTCTCCCAAATGGTGACCCATGGAGAATCGGCATCGCCAACCCCGACAAACCTCAGGATATATTTTCCTCGATGGCGATCAGCAATATGGCAGTCGCCACTTCAGGCAATTACGAAAAAGTCGCAGTTATTAATGGAAGGGAATATTCACACACGATTGACCCTCGAACAGGATTTCCAGTTCATGGAATCAGGAGTGTAACAATTATTAGTCCGAACGCTGAAATTGCAGATGCATTGGCAACTCCGGTCATGGTGATGGGAATTGAGACGGGTCTCAGTATGATTAACCAAATGATCGGTGTTGAATGTGTCATCATTGATCAAAACAATAGATTACACGCTTCAAAAAATATTAATTTAATAAAATCAAAATGAACCGAACAAAAATAGTGGGATTGCTTTTTCTTGGATGGGTGATTGTTTCGTTGACTTCCTGCGTTCCTGTGAAGGAATATCAAAAAATGTATATCCATGATTCCGAGATGGAATTGGGAGCAAGAAAAGTCGAGAAGACGGAATCTAGTTTCGAGCTTTATCGCGAAGGTTCATCCGGTGCAAATGGGGGCAAAACCGGTGGTGGCTGCGGTTGTAATTAGTTCTAATCAGAAAAGGCGAATAGAATGAGGAGGATATCGTTATCGATATTGGGTTTGTTTTTTGGGGTTCTGTCTGCATTTTCACAAGCAGCAGATAAAGATACTGCTAAATATATAGATAGAAAACTTACTGCTTCCGAGATTAATCTTGTTTCCAGTTATTATACACAAGACGGAAATCGCTCCCCGGTTACCGGTGGAGTCGGCACTGAAAAACTGAGAGACAATGCAAATATTATTGATTTAAAATTAGCATATTCAGACCGGAAAAGCCGAGAACATATTTTTACATTAGAAGCCGGGGTTGACAACTATACTTCTGCTTCTTCAGATAAAATTAATCCCAGAACAATTTCTTCCGCATCAAGTCATGATACGCGTTTTTATCCCTCAACATCATACACACTTCATAACGATAAAAAAAGATTTGATTTTGGTGTGAATGCATCTTATTCAAAAGAATTTGATTACAGATCATTCGGCACAGGAATTAAATTCGGAAAAACATCAAAGGACCGGAACCGAGAATTTGAGATCAAAACGAGCGGTTATTTTGATCGATATACAATAATTCACCCCATCGAACTAAGTGCTGCAAATGTTTCTTCGGCATCTTATTTAGGAATTTCAGGGCAGGGTCACAGCGGTCCCCGTGAAGCTAAATACCGGAATTATCCAACACAGCCAAGAAATTCATTCGATGCCTCGTTTGTTTTGTCACAAGTCGTCAATAAAAGATTCCAAGTCGCGGTACTTGCAGATGTGGCTTACCAGAAAGGTTTTTTGAGCACTCCATTCCATCGCATATATCTTAATTTACCGGATACAATGCGTGCGGTACTTGAAATACTTCCGTCGACGCACCTGAAAATACCATTGGGAGTTCGTGCTTCCTACTTTCTTGGAGACAGGATTATAATCAAAGGATATTATCGTTTTTATACAGATGACTGGGGTTTACATTCTCATACTTTCAACGTAGAAACACCAATTAAATTGACACCATTTATTTCCATAAGTCCGTTCTACCGGTTTTATACGCAAAGTGCTGTTAAATATTATATACCATATAAGAGTTTAAATCCTTCCGACACGCTAACCATTCCGTTTAGAACGACCGATGATGATTTATCTAAATTCAACAGTAATTTCTTAGGTATTGACTTGCGATTCGCACCACCGAAAGGAATCTTCGGAATCGAAGGATGGAGCATGTTTGAAATCCGATATGGAAATTACAGACGAAGTGATGGATTACATTCCGATATCATTACTGCTAACCTTAAATTTAAATTATAATCGGGCCCTCACCTGATTAAAACAATTAACATTAAATAAGACCTAAATGAGGAAAATTTCATTATCAATTCTTGGATTATTTTTCTGCGTATTATCTGCATTTTCACAGACTCCGGTGAAAGACACAACGAGTTATGCGGATCGCAAATTAACTGCTGCAGAGATAAATCTGGTCTCAAGCTATTATCATCAGGAAGGTGACCGATCGCCTGTTACAGGTGGAATCGGAACTGAAAAATTAACTGACTTTGCTAATATTATAGATTTAAAATTAGCATACTCTGATAAAAAAAGTCGGGAACATACTTTTACTTTGGACATGGGGTTAGACCACTATACTTCCGCTTCTTCAGATAAAATTAATCCCAAAACAATTTCTTCTGCTTCTCGTCGTGACACACGTTACTATCCTTCGACTTCATATACTCTGCATAATGATAAAAAAAGATTTGATGTTGGTGTGAATTTATCTTATTCCAAAGAGTTTGATTATGAATCTTTCGGTCAGGGAATTAAATTCGGTAAAACATCGAAGGATAAAAATCGCGAATTTCAGATTAAATTAAGTAGTTATTTCGATAAGTATTCAATCATACATCCGAATGAAATTTTCGCTTTAACATCTGCGTCAGGAGCCGCTGCTAATCCACCTGGTCAGGGAAACGGTCATGGAGATGATGATGGTGGAGAACACGAAGCAAGAAATCATGCTTACCCGACACAGCCACGGAATTCCTTTGATGCTTCTCTTGTTCTCACGCAAGTTGCAAATAAAAGATTCCAATTCGCAATTCTTGGCGACATTGCATATCAACAAGGTTTTCTCAGCACACCATTTCACAGGATCTATTATAAGAATGGTGTAGATTCTTTACCTGGCCTTGAAATTTTACCTTCAACCCATCTTAAAATCCCATTGGGAATTCGAGCGAACTACTTTCTTGGGGACAGAATTATCATACGAACATATTATCGGTTTTATACGGATGACTGGGGGCTGAGGTCGCACACTCTAAACCTTGAAGTGCCGATAAAACTCACGCCATTTGTATCTCTGAGTCCGTTTTACAGGTTCTACAGTCAGAGTGCGGTTAAGTACTATGTGCCTTATAGGTCAATTGATGTAAAGGATTCACTGAATGTAAAATTCAGAACTACGGACGATGATTTATCAAAGTTCAACAGTGATTTTATGGGAATGGGTATCAGGTTGGCACCACTGAAAGGAATTTTCGGAATACAGTAATTTAATATGTTTGAAATCAGGTACGGACATTACCGGAGGACAGATGGTTTGCATTCTGATATCATTACAGTGAATTTGAAATTCAAGCTATAACCCCACCCAAACCCCTTACGATTGTGCACTTCTAACCCCACCCCTGCCCCTCCCCAAATGGGGAGGGGGAAAAAGATTCGAATTTTTTATTTAATATTGTGGCGTAAGTAAAACGTTGCAATATGTTAGTGAAACTGAAAGACCTCTTCTTCAGATTGGTCTTTCTTCATCTGTTTTTTCTACTGTTGTTGATTTGTTTGAGAATATTTGAGCAATGCGATCTTGCAATAACTCACTCATTCCCATTCAAACCACTGAACTATTTTACAAGAGGAATCGAGTTTGATGCCCTTTTTACTTCGTGTATTGCTGTATTTATCGCTATCCCTTATCTCCTTCTGGGCATGTGGATACCGCGTTTTGCTACGATCTCATTAAAAATAATTCTTTTTATTTTATTTTTTCTACATCTGGCCCTTACTCAATTTTTCCTTTCAACACTGATATTACTGGATGATACTATATTTTATTTCTCAGCGGATGAAATAAAGCACGTTGTTACGAATGAAACAGGTGGTTTTGGATTTTGGCATATTCTTATGATTATCCTGCTAATCTCTGTCGGTATTTGGCTTATCTTTATCAAAAAAAGAATAGAAGTGAAGAGAATATTATGGTTCTGGATTTCACTTCCCATTTTTATATTTATTTTTATTGTGGTGATTAAAAATCTCAAGGTAATCACACCAAGTCAAAATCGGTTTAATAGTTTTATTGAATATCAACTGTCAAACAATAAAATTTTATATCTCGTTCACAGCCGGATTATTCATGCTGAATATCGGAAAAAGTTTGACAAAATATCAACAGGAGAGTTAAAGAGTGCTATTTCAACCTATCATCAACTTCATCCTGAATTTCATTTCACGAACGAAGATTTTCCATTGCTTCACGATGAACCATATGAAAATACATTGGGAAAATATTTTCCAGAGAAAAAGAAAGCGCCTAATATCGTTTTTATACTGTGTGAAAGTCTTTCATCATCATTTTGTGGTCCCAAAGCCCGTCTTCCTCACTTCATGCCTTTTTTAGATAGTCTGATTACGAAGAGCCTATATTGGGAAAATTTCCTGAGTAACGCTGAACGTACTTACGGGGTCATGCCAAATGTTCTCGCATCAGCACCCTATGGCTCAGAACGGGGATTTATTAATAACCTTGATGGCGTTTATCCACTGCATCAATCTATTTTCACACTTCTCCATGATAATACATACACCACCCGGTTTTTTTACGGAGGGTGGGGTGGATTTGATCATATCCGGGATTTTATAAAATTCAATAAACCTGATTTATTGATTGAAGAAAGTAAATTCGATCACACAAAATATCATAAACAGGAGAAAAAGGAAAGTGATCTCGTTTGGGGATTTAACGACAAAGATTTGTTCTCTCAATCATTCGATATGATGTCGAAAGAAAATCCGGGACCCTGTCTGAACGTGTATCTTACACTAACGATGCACAGCCCGTTTAATCTGCTCACAAAAGATTATAACCAACAAAAGGTTACGGATTTTTTTGTGAAATCGTCAGCAACAAAAGAGCAAAAGGAAG
>JAHEYM010000326.1 GCA_023251595.1 Bacteroidota bacterium | reverse complement strand
ATTTTCTTCACCCGAAATATTTACATTCAATAACTGAGAGAATGGATTTGGATAAGCTGAGACCAGGAATTGAGCTGTACCTGTACTTGAAATAGGTTGTGATCCCAAATCATCCGGTCCACCATTTCTCGACAAGGTCGGCGGTGTGGTAATCGTACAAGCAGAGCCATAAGATCCATAAGTACCCCCGACTTTAGCACGAACAGTGACTGTGTATGTTGTATTTATAGTCAGTCCGGGGAAGTTAGACAACCTGAAGTCAGTAGATGCCCCGTAAGTGTTTACCTGATCGTAACCTAGTCCTACATTCACTACATGAACATCAAAGTTTGTAGCATTCGGAATCCAATCATAATAAAGATGGTCTGTGATATGCGCTAAGGTTATATTGCAATAAGACGGCGAATTAAGATGTGTGGTTGGCGCAGGTGGTGGTGCCGGCGTAGTGATGGTACAAACACTTCCATACGCACCGTAAACACCACCAACTTTTACACGAACCTCTACATTGTAAGTTGTGGAGTACAGGATGCCTGTAAAATTCGTCATATAGAATACCGTGACATTCCCCAAAGTAATAGTTTGGTCATAACTCAACCCTGTATTATAGACATGCACATCGTAATTAGTACCACCCTGAACCCAGTCATAGTATAAGTGTTCGCTCATCGTTGACATTGTGTAGTCACAATTCGCAGTTGTAAGTTGTGTAGGTGGAACCGGAGGTGGAGGGGGAGTGGTCACCGTATAGACCGCACCGTAAGCACCGTATACACCGCCGACTTTGGCACGAATTTTCACGTCATAGGTAGTTGAATATTGAATACCTGTGAAGTTGGTCATATAGAATGCCGAAGTGGCGCCAACGGTGAAAGTTTGACTATAAGCCAACCCCGTATTCGAAACGTTCACATCGAAATTTGTCGCCTGATTAACCCAATCGAAATAAAGATGGTCGGAAATATTTGTCATTGTGCTGTTGCGATATGCAAGTGCCAATTGAGTTGTCGGGATAGGAGGTGCAGGTGTTGTTATCTGACACATAGTTCCATATATTCCCCAAGTACCACCGATTTTTGTTCTGATCGTTATATCGTAGGTAGTAGAGTATTGAATTCCGGCTGGAAGGTCTGTCAAATAAAAAACAGATACCGGACCTAAAGATAGAATCTCATCATAACCGGTAGCGACATTAACAACATGCACATCGTAGTTTGTCGCACCCGAATTCCAATCGAAATAAATATGATTAGTGATTTGTGCAAGAGTTGAATTACACCATCCAACAGCAAGTTGGGTGGTCGGCACCGAAGAGGTAGGTGTTGTTACATGGCAAACCGTGCTATATAAGCACCATAAACCACTTACTTTTGCACGAACCTTCACGTCGTATGTTGTTGAGGGAAGAATACCGGTGAATTGACTCATATAAAATACGGTGGTCTGTCCCTGCGTGATAGTTTGGTCATAACCTAAGCCTGAATTAGTAACGTTCACATCAAAGTTTGTAGCTCCTGAAACCCAATCATAATAAAGATGGTTACCCATCGATGTAAGAGTTGGGTTACAATAACCTGCAGAAAGTTGTGTAAGAGGACCAGCTGGTGTGGTTATTGAATAGCTTGCACCATAGGCACAATACACACCGCTAACTTTCGCACGAACTTCAATATCATAGGTAGTACTGTATGAAAGACCTGTATAACTTGTCATTCTGAAATCAGTCTGTGCTCCGATAGTCAATATCTGATCATAACCGGATGCAATATTGGTTGCATGCAGATCATAGTTCGTTGCACCTGAAACATAATCGATATAAAGATGATCACTTATGGTACCCTCCGTGATATTTCTGTTCAGAGCATGAAGTTCTGTAACAGGACCACTTGCAGTAGTCACAGTGTAAGAGGTACCGTAAGCTCCATAAACACCAAGAACTTTTGCCCGTACTGTTACGGTATAAACAGTGCTAAACGCAACACCCGGGAAACTTGTCATTCTGAAATTGGTTTGGGCACCAACCGTAATAGTCTGATCAAAACCCGCGGCAATGTTCACAGCATGAATGTCGTAGTTGGTTGAGTTAGTAACCCAATCAAAATAAAGATTGTCGGTGATTGCTGATTCAGTGATATCTCTGTAACCAACAGCAAGTTCTGTTAGAGGCACACATCCGATAACAAAATTCACAACCTGGTTTTGGGAATCGGTACCGGTGCAACGGTTCGCATCCGTATATGTATAGGTGATGGGCCAGGTTCCTTGTCCTGCTGTTGCTGGCGTGAAGGTTGGGTCGCTCACTCCGGTTCCTGAATAAATTCCACCCGAAGGACTACCACCCGTGAGAGTGAAAGCTGCGTCAGTCACACAAACATCAGAAAAAGTTGTCTGGGAAACGGACGTGGTGGTATGTAATGTTACAGGGGTTGTAGTTGTAGGTGTGCACCCGTTCATTGCTGTTCCGGTAATCGAATATGTTTGATCAGAACCCGGGCTCGCTACTACGGCTGAACCTGTGGTACCGCTAAGACCAGTGCCGGGACCCCATACGTAGGTCATTCCTGCATTGATAATTGCTGTGGATGGAGAAACCCAAGCTGGTACTCCCAACAAAGTTCCGGTGAATGAGTTAGAAGTAAGATCTGTAGTTGTCAGACCCGCGCCGTTATCAAATCGCCAGTATCCGACGAGTCCGGTTGTAGTTGGCGAAACTGGAATAGCCATGTGATTCAAAATAGCCGCCTGATTCAGACTTGTGTTATAGATTCGGATCTCATCCATATCTCCTGCAAAATACTTGGTTGCATATTTCCCAAATGTTAGTGGCTGTGTGGTTGTACATGCACCGGCGGTTCCTGTCCAGGCTCTGACACCTTTCAAGAGACCGTCGACATATAATTTAGCACCGTCGGCATCTACGGTCATTGTGATCTGATGCCAGACACCATCGTTAATTATACCACCATCGATACCATATCCACCCACAAAATCAAAACAATAATTTGAAGCATCTTTAAAATAATAGGCGAAGACGTGTCCGTTCGACATATAGACATTATAGCCGTTGAAAGAACCACTAACATATTTGTTTACGATCCCTGTGCTAAAAGTGGAAGCACTGGTTGTTTTAACAAGTGTAGATACCGTGAGTGGGTATGCATCTAACGCAGCATCGTGAGACACTTGCACATAATCATTCACGCCATCAAAACTCAATTCTGAACCTGCATTTGCACAAAGTGTAAATGGCAATCCACTACAGATGGATGCAGATGTTGTCACAGCACACACCGAACTTGAACATTCGATAAAAATCCAGGCAGCTCCCTGACCACCCGTTCCGAGATCATTATCTTCCCAACCACCTGCGGCAATAGTACTTGCATCTGCTGAAAGGGAAGCTGTAGCGCCCATTAAAGAAGAGCCTACAAGATCATTTCCTCTGTAACGAATTCCCGCTTGAGACCATGTTCCTCCTGAGAGTGTGAAAACCCAAATTGATCCGATTCCTGCCTGATCATTCTGACCTCCGCTGATGATGGTTTTACCATCACCGGAAATGCCGACAGCAATTCCTTGAAATGCATCCGGTGTTCCGCCGCTACCGATTAAATGATTGCCTTGTTGAGACCAGGTCCCTCCAGAGCGTTGGAACACCCATGCAGCTCCCTGAAAACTATTATCCTGGTAACCGCCAACTACCACAGTATTTCCGTCATAAGAAATACCTGCTGAGTATCCCATTTGGGTTGGAGAGACAGCATCAGATGCTACTAATTTAGCGCCTTCCTGCGACCAGGTTCCGGCTGAGAAAGTCCAGATCCATGCCGCACCCACCTGACCATTATCGTAATACCCCGTTGCTACTCCTGTTGTTCCATCGTAAGAAAGTGCACAGGCACTGCCCTGATATGAGCTAGCATCATCATTTGAACCTACCAACTTACTGCCAACTTGTGACCATGTCCCTGCAGAATAAGCAAATGCCCAGCTTGCACCTTCGCCTGCATTATCAAGAAAACCTCCGAACATTATTGTAAGTCCATCTCCTGAAATTGCAACCGCATTACCTTGCCAGTTGTTTCCACCTACGTCAGCATCCGATCCTTGTAACAATTGACCTTCTGTCCATGTTCCACCCGAGCGGGTCCAGGTCCAGGCTGCGCCGATAAAACCCTGGTAACCAGGTCCACCAACAACTGCACTGTTACCGTCTGCAGAAATGGCTACAGCCCAACCCTGATATGAAGATCCGTCAGAGGTCACTGCATCCAACTTCTGCTGAAGCGTCCAGGTACCATGATCACGAGTGTAAACCCATGCAGCACCATTATAACTATTTTCTGCGTAACCACCCACGATACAAGTATTACCGTCGGCAGAAAGTGCGACGCTACTTCCCTGATAGGAGTTAACACTTGCACCGACATCGACCAATTTAGGTCCTTGCTGGTTGTAGGTCTGCGCATATCCACTGATACTGATGAGTACAAAGATTCCTATCATCGATAGAATCAATCCGAATCTGCTCATCCCCTTTCGAGGTATGGAAGATCCGTGTTTAGCCACGGAAACCGTGCCAATTTTTCCAGTAATTGTGTTTTTCATGTAGTGAGTTGGTTGTTGAGGGTTTTTATGGTTAGTAGTCCCGTTCCGATTCCCGAAGCACGGACAAGGTGCAAACTTAGGTAAATTCATTTTCAAATAAAAGCAAAACAGAGGAGAAAAGCTCACTTCTAGTAATGGGTAATAGGTCGATTAAGCTAATCCATTCAAAATCAGCACATTTATTTTAGAAGGAGGCGCAACATTTCTTGCGCCTCTTCGTAGTTCGAAACAATAATTTACGGGTTAAGGTTCTCCATTCCGGAAGCTCAATTGACAGAACCTTCCCCTTGATTCGGGTTTAATTAACTTTCACAACCCTGATCATTTTTCTCAGATCTCCTTGTTGTACTTCGAATAGATAGATACCGAGGTTCAATTCTTCTCCTGTAGTGAAAATTTCATTATTTTTCAGATCGCCCACCGTATGGATTAATCTACC
>JAHEYM010000325.1 GCA_023251595.1 Bacteroidota bacterium | reverse complement strand
CACTCAGAGTCCCAAGTGGAAGAATTCCAGCAAGTACGGGATCATCTTTATGCACCGGCTGCAAACATATAAAAATGTTTGCAAAACATTAGGATATTAACGGTATAACTCTCGAGAGGGGTTAGGAGTGTTAGGGGTGTGTCAAAAAAAAACCGCCCCGAATCCGGCGCGGTTTTCAGAATTATATAAAGTGAACCTTAGTGCATTCCGCCCATCGATTTCATCATTTGTTCCTGTGTCATTTCAGTATAACCTGTCGGTAATATGAAAACTGAATCGTCCACCTTTTCAGCTTTTACACTTTTTGCAACGAAATGAATTGTGATCCCTTTTTGAATCATGCTGTAATCCATCAGAAATCCTTCAATTCCTTTGAACATAGCTCTGGCGGCCCCGCTATTGGAATATGTTATATCGGGAGTGTACCAAACTGTAATTTTATCTGTTTGACCTTCAACTGTGATCTCCGCTTTTTTGCAGGTATAACCGCAGATCGTTTTTGTACCGTCGAGAAGTTTCATAGAGCTTTTAGGCATTGCTGCAATTTCTTTTGCATCGTCTGCTTCATTTGATTTGATCATGGTTTTACGACCCATCATCTCCATTAATCTCGTCGAAGCTTTTGTCTTACTGTCACCAATCACAATAGTCGAAACCATTTGTGATGGCATATCCATCCGATACTGATTATTTTTCAGGGTCAATGTCATTTCAGTAGGCATCATGGCTGCCATCTGCGGATTATCTTCCATTCCCGGAAAATTAAGTTCATATACAATTTTCCCTTCAGCAAGTTGAGCAAAACTTGTTGAATAAATAAGTCCCAATGCAAGGGTGGCGAGGATCGCGATTTTTTTAAGTTTCATCTTGTTTTTTGAATTTAGATTGCAAAAGTAGTAAAAGTTAGTTTGGAAAGGTCTATATTTGGGGGCTAATCGGTCAAAGATGCGTAACTCGAATGAAAAATCTCTGAAGGAAGTCATCGGTGAGTTGGTGTCTACCTATAAGCTGAAAGCCAAGTTAGGCGAAGTGAGAATTGCCGAATCATGGGAGAAAGTTATGGGGAAGGTTATTGCCAATCGTACTTCCGAGCTTTTCGTACGCAACAAAACTTTGTTTGTAAAGATCAACTCCGCACCCCTCAAGTCAGAGATGCACTTTTCAAAAGCCAACATCATCAAAATGCTGAACGATGAGGTTGGGGATCAGGTAATTAATGAAATTGTTTTACTATAGTTTTTTCATTTTAGTGTAAACCACTAGTCTCTTTGCGGCTTTGCGACTTTGCGGGCAGTTATTATTTATCTAAAATGGTTCGAATATTCGGTTTGAAATAACGATTGCTTTTCATGATTTTGCCGTCTTCTCTGTACAGTGGTTGATCGTTTTCATCCAGTTTTGAAAGGTTGCTTCGATGAATCTCATTAAAGACCTCTTCGATCTTATGTTGAAGCCCGTGAGAGACAATCGTTCCGCATAAAATGTAGAGTTTATCGCCCAAAGCGTCTGCGATTTCGGTCAGATCCGCATTCTTGCATGCTTCAAGATATTCGTCATTCTCTTCCGCCATGAGTCTATGTCTCAGCATGTAAACACTTTCCGGGAGGGCTGCTTCCGGAGCTTCGTGGTAGGGGAGACCGAAGATTCGGTGAAACTCTTTCACTTTATCGATAGTATCGCTTAATTGCGCCATTTTGATTACTTTTTTGTACCTTTATCGTTTGAAAACCAATTTAATACCCAAATCAGAACTTCCCATGAATCAAGGGATTCCCTCAAAAGTACTGATTATTTTGCTATTTATGTGGATGGGTGTCTTCCAACATTTGTCTGCTGAGGTTCCCCGTTTACGGTTCGAAGAAAACAAAAATCAATGGGATTCTAAAATTCTTTTTCGTGCAAGTCTGCAAGGTTGTAAATTCTATCTCGAGAAAAACGCTTTCACCTATTTAATTTATAATCCCGATGAATTTGATGCAATGCATCATCCTTCAACAAAATATAAAGCAAATCCGGATGGTAGTTTTACACTGCATTTTCATGCGTTAAAAGAAGAGATTCTTGGTGCAAATTTTAATACAGTTGTAACAGGAAATGTTCCCGGAACAGATTACAAAAATTATTTTCTTGGAAATGATGCCTCGAAATGGGCGAGCAATGTTCGGGTATTTGAAGAAGTATTTTATAAAAATATATTGAATAATATCGATCTTCAGGTTCATTCTACCACTGCCAATCTGAAATATGATTTTATTGTAAATCCCGGTGGAGATGCCGATGCAATAAAAATGAAATTCACAGGCGCCGATAAACTCTCGTTGAATAAAGGTCATCTTGTAATCGCTACTTCTGTAATGGATTTGGGTGAAGAAAAACCTGTAGCATGGCAAGAAACACCTGGCGGCAGAAAATTTGTTAAATGCGAGTTTGCATTGACCGATAACATCGTATCCTTTATTTTTCCTGATGGTTACGATCATTCACTGCCACTCATTATCGATCCGATTTTAGTTTGTTCTACCTACACAGGTTCTTCAGCCGACAATTGGGGATACACGGCAACTTACGACAATGCCGGTAATATTTATACAGGTGGAATCGCAGCTTCTTTAGGATATCCTACGACCGTCGGTGCATTCCAGACAACGTTTGGTGGGGGTGGAATAGGAGGTGGTGGTTACCCGATGGATATCGCTATTTCTAAATTTAATCCAAATGGTACCTCACTAATATATTCTACATATTTAGGTGGAAATAATAATGATCAACCGCATAGTCTCGTCGTAGATAATAATGGCGATTTATTTATTTTCGGTCGAACTTATTCTTCTAATTTCCCTGTAACACCCGGTTGTTATGATCCGACAGCAAATGGAAGCGCAGATATTTGTGTATCGAAACTCAATGCCGGCGGGACTGCACTGATTGGTTCTACCTATGTGGGCGGTTCGGGTGATGATGCCGTAAATGGAAGTGCACAATTCACTCTGCTCACAGGTTTGAAATTTAATTATGGTGATGATGCCCGTGGTGAAATTATTAATGACAATGCCGGAGATATATATGTAGCATCATGTACCTCATCCAACAATTTTCCTGTTACTCCCGGTGCTTATCAGACTGCTTATGGCGGTGGTTCGCAGGATGGGGTTGTATTTAAAATGAATAGCACGTTAACCAGTATGGTTTGGTGTACATATCTTGGTGGAAATAGTATAGACGCTGCAAATTCTCTAACACTCGCTCCCGGAAATGCCGTATATGTAACAGGTGGTACTTCGAGTCCGAGTTTTCCTGCAACACCAGGAACACTTCATACTTCATTTCAAGGTGGGAGTGCCGATGGATTTGTTTCGCTTCTTCAGGCAAATGGTGCAACGTTGATGGCTTCCACATTTATTGGAACTTCTCAATATGATCAGAGTTATTTTATTCGTCTTGATAAATATTTTGATGTATATATATTTGGTCAAACCTCCGGAGCCTATCCTGTAACTGCCGGTGTATATCAAAATCCGAATAGTGGGCAATTTATTCATAAAATGGATCCGTCTTTATCAACAACTTATTGGTCATTGGTATTTGGTTCAGGAATCGGAACGCCAAATATTTCACCCACAGCATTTCTTGTTGATACCTGCGGGAATATATATACAGCCGGTTGGGGTGGGACTTGTATCGCGATTTCCGGTCAAATTACTACGACAAACGGACTTCCCGTCACACCAAATGCATTTCAATCGACAACAGATGGTTGTGATTTTTATTTATTCGTGTTGAAGAAAGATGCGCTCTCATTATGGTATGCCACATTCATGGGCTCGGGTGCCTGGAGTGAAGAACATGTGGACGGAGGTACGAGTCGTTTTGATAAAAACGGAATTGTATATCAGGCGGTGTGTGCCAGTTGTGGGGGGAATACAAATTTTCCAACGACACCAGGTGTTTGGTCAACTACAAACCAAAGTTCCAATTGTAATTTAGCAGTATTTAAATTCGATTTTCAGACACTGAGTCTCGTTGCGCAAGCGGCTGCTTCTCCGCAGGATACAGGATGCGCACCATTCACGGTTCATTTCACAAATCAAAGTGTGAATGCCGCGAATTATGTTTGGGATTTTGGTGATGCAACACCTATCGATACAAATTCCAACCCGATACATACTTTTAATAATGTGGGTACTTATAATGTGATGTTAATTGCACTCGATAGTGCGAGTTGTAATTTCGCTGACACATTTTATTTCCCTATAAATGTTGTCCCACCGGTTAGTTTGAACCTCGGAAATGATACGACAGTCTGTGGTGTTCCAAATGTACTATTAAATGCCGGAAATAATCCCGGTGCAATTTTCTTATGGAATGACGGATCAACAAATCAAACATTTACTGCAACTGCAACCGGAACTTATTGGGTAATTGTCGATAATACATTTTGTTCAGACACGGATAGTATTACAATCGATTTAATGGTGCCTCCGAATTTGGGTTCTGATACTACACTCTGTCAGGGTCAGACGTTGATACTCGATGCAGCTGCGGTCGGTGTAAATTATCAATGGTCAACCGGTGCAACTTCATCTTCAATTAATGTTACAAGTGGTGCAACGTATTGGGTCATGATATCGAATGGAAATTGTTCGCAACGCGATAGTATCGTTGTTACATTTAATCCAACACCTGTCGTAAATCTTGGTCCGGATACGTTCTATTGTTCGGGTGCATCCTTCTCGGAACAGTTGAATGCAGGAAATCCCGGCGCGACCTATAGTTGGACTACCAGTGAAACTACACAGAGTATTACAATTACATCGGAAGGTTCTTACGGTGTTACAGTAACAAAACTCGGGTGCAGTGCTTATGATGAAGTATACCTCAACGCGATAGTTGTTGCAGCGGCGGGTGGTGAAGTAAATCTTTGTGATGGACAAACAGCATATATAAATGCCGGCGAAAGAGATGCGAAATATTTATGGTCAACCGGAGATACTTCTTATACTTTGGCAACTACAAAACCAGGTCAATATTGGGTGAGTGTTACGAAATACG
>JAHEYM010000024.1:3278-17864 GCA_023251595.1 Bacteroidota bacterium | reverse complement strand
AATAGCCAACTATCTCTCACCTGAAGACGACCATTTGTTATTAATTGCCGACCTCATAAGCAAGACAGAAGTTGTCCTGTTTCTTTCATCAGGTCTTCTGCCGCCGAAAGACTCTCACGCATGCTTGCTTAACTACCACCTTGTAATTGCATACCATCGACCCATCCCGATAATCAGCACCGTACTACCGCCAAGGATTAAACTCATTAAAGACGAACAACCTGCCTGTAAGAACAAACTATTGTTGAACTCCGCCGGAGTTCGGGATCGCAGGCACAACCGTGTTGCTATTCATGTTAAACTCCTCCGGACTTTTTGCACCTGAAAAATCACGGAGTGATTCAACACGAATGGGAAGACGGGCTCTATTCATGGTTTATACCCTATTTGTTTTCGCTGCGATTGCTGTGTTTGAATTTGATCCTTTTGCAACAAATAACGTAATGCCTCATAAACATCTTCGAACTTTTGGTCGTATTTTACTTCGAGTTCTTTCAGTTTGTCAGTCAAATCCTTGTGTGAAAGTGCATACTGCCGGATGAAAACAAATGCTCTCATAATGGCAATATTAAGCTCGATTGCTTTCCTGCTTTTTAATACACTCGAAAGCATTGCAACACCTTGCTCCGTGAAGGCAAAAGGTGAAGCTCCACCTAAATGCTTTTTTGAAGGTATCACATTTTGTGATACCAGTTCAATTATCTCGCTTTCCGAGAGTTCGAACATAAAATCGCCGGGGAATCGAAAACGATTTCGTTTCACCGTCTGTTTGAGTGTCCGTGTGTCAGTTTCGTAAAGAACTGCAAGCTCGAAGTCGAGCATGACTTTCAGACCTCTTAATTCATAAATTTTGTTTTGAATAGTTTGAAGTTGCATAAAAATGATTTTAAAAATGAAATTGAAAAAAGGGCAGACCCCTCAGAAATGTACCTCAGCTTGAAAAGACACTGCAAAAGTACAAAAATTCGAAAACAAAAATCACCTCCCAAAATTCCCTTTAGGGAATAAAGATCGGTAGAAAAATGAATGCACCCACGGAACCACCCGCACCCGGCAAGGTTGAACCATTTGATGAAAGCGCGGAAATGGGGAACGCCGGTTATAGTTTGAACCCTATGCGTTTCCTTTTGAAAGTAGAACCTTCTGCTTATCGGTCCGGAGCAAGTAATCTAATGCTTCATATATATCTTTAAACTGCAAATCGTATTTGCTCTCGAGCTCCTTCAGTTTTATAGTCAGGTCTGCGTGGGTTAATGCGTATTGTCGCATACTCCAACACGCTCCAACTTCTGGCATTTTTCGATAAAATGGGTTGATAATGAAGGAAATGAAATCGGTCGATCTGATACAAAGTGGAAATATCCGGTGATAGCTTCCATCAGAGCGAAACTATCAGAAATATACATCGAAGAGGAACCAATAGCAATTAAAATATCCGAATTAGATTATTGCAAACCCTGATTTCCTACTCTTTCTCTTTCTCTTTCTCTTTCTCTTTCCCTTTCTCTTTCTCCCCATCCTGCACCTCCGTCACTCCGCCCGATAGTACAAATTTCATCATGTCGGTGCCGGAAGCGTCGATTGGAGTGATGTTTTCGCGCGGACAAATTACTACGGTTCCGGCAACGCTATAGGAGAAGGGCATGTAAACTGCTACTTTGTCGCTACCGATTCCGAGATCTGAAAGATCTTCCTGGGTGATAAAACCTACCTGCTGAATATTATCCTCTTTTCTCATCATCACCAGAACAGGTTTGTTGAAACGTTGTTTGTCGCCAACGAATGCTGCTATGAGGTCTTTCAGTCCGGTGTAAATGACCTTCACCAAAGGGGCTTTTTCAATCAGTCTTTCTACAAAAGACCAGATCGGATTGGCAAGGAAGAATGAGCCGACAAATCCCGCCAGCGTAACAATGGCCAGCACCGTAAGGATACCGAGTCCGGGTATGCTGAGATGAAAGTGATCCTGAATGAGATAATAGACCGGACCATCGATCCATAAAAACAACTTATAAAGTATATAGATAGTAGTAGCAATCGGGATGATAAAGAGTGTCCCTTGCAAAAAGAGACTTAGGAGTTTTTTGAATAGCTTGTTCATGACTTTAATGATGTTAATTGATTACACCGCAAAGATCATTATAAGTACTGATTTTCGGCACAGATTTTGAAATTGGGAAAAAGAATCTTAATTGCATCTTAAACAAATAGATAAGAAATACATCTGATAATAAAACAAAGTCATGAAAAAGTTAAAATTAATGCTCCTATTGGTTCTCGGAATTCTTGCCCTGAACATCTGGACAGCAACAGCACAAGTGGTGGTTATAAGACCGACACCGCCTCCGCCACCAATGGGTTGGGTGAGACCGGCATGCCCAAGTCCACAACATATATGGGTTGAGCCATATTGGTATTGGGATCGTAGGGCAGGAAGACATATCTGGCGCGAAGGATATTGGATGAGACCAAAACCACGCCACGTATGGATTCCAGGTCATTGGCAAGATACACACGATGGCTTCATCTGGATCGATGGTCACTGGGGAAGAAGATAAAATTTTTGGTTTTTACTGTTTGATTATTACTTTTTTTGGGAAACAGACCCACCTGCCAAGAGGCGTTCGGGTCTGTTTCTTTTTTATCCTCCCCCTGCACCCCCTCTAGCGGGGGATAATCGAATTCATATCTTTTTGCAAAAAGATATGAATTGTGAGAAAGTATCTTGGAGAAGTCAGTACATATAATTCTTTTCTTGACAAAGAAAAGAATCCGAATCTCCCCCGCTGGAGGGGGCAGGGGGAGGAGGAGTCAGCACAACTCAGCGTAATATTTTCCTCTTTGCAGCAGGTAAGGAACGAACTACCAGCTCATACGAATCCCGAATCCATTCCCTCAAAAAAGTATCGTCAACACTTCCATCTACAGTCACTGTGTTCCAGTGTTTCTTGTTCATGTGATAACCGGGACGAACCGCCGGAAAATTTTCGCGTAACTCAATCGCCTTTTCGGGATCGCATTTCACATTAAATTCAATCGGACTGCTTTCAATCCCGGCAAGAAAAAATATTTTCTCCATCACTTTAAATACCAATGTCGTTTCACCAAACGGAAAATATTCTTCTGCTCCCGGTAATGACAAACAGTATTCTCTGATTTCTTCAATGTCCATGTTTTCGGGTTCCCGTAATAATAAACTTTTAATTGTTAATTGTTAATTGTTAATTGTTAATTGTTAATTGTTAATTGTTAATTGTTAATTGTGATTTATTCTTTCTTCGTCAACCTGCTATACTCCGGTATCATCAATTTAACTGTTTCAGTCATCGGTTTGTAAAGCAATGAATGTTCTTTTATATTTTTTGGAATTACTTTATTGTCGGTGTCAAAAGGGGTGAGAAAATATAATATTAAACTCATAATTAATGCAAGCTTAATAAATCCGAATATCATTCCTGCCAGACTGTTGAGAAGTCCCATGCCGATCAAGCTGACTAAACTGTTTAATGATTTTCTCAGAAGAAATAATACAATCGATAATGCTACAAGAAATCCGACAAAAACAAAAAACGGGAGCCACTTCGAATGATAATGAAAATGTGAACCAACAAATTTCACAATAACATCAACCAAATGATAACCACCAATGGCAGCAGCAGCTAAAATAACCACCATCACAATTTCAAAAAGAAGTCCGTTTTTAAATCCCCTCCAGGCACCAAAAATTAAAGGGACAATTAATACTGCATCGAGCCAGTTCATCTTCGGATTATCAGCTCATGCCGCGTGCTTTCTTGATACCATCGTAGGCAGCATTAATTTCTTTGAATTTTTCCTGTGCTATCTTTTGAAAATCAGGACCGAGATGTTCCACTTTATCAGGATGATATTTTACTGCCATTCTACGATATGCTTTTTTCACTTCGTCATCAGAAGCAGTAGGTTCAACTTCAAGAATTTTATACGCAGCGTGTGTGTCTTTAACAAACATTGCTTTAATGGAAATCTAATCGCGGTCATCAACCCCTAATAAAGAGGTGATTTTCTCTATTGTGGCAATTTCGCTCTTGTGAAATTCTCCATCGGCACCGGCCAAAGCAAATAAAAGATTTATTAATTGGAGTTTCGATGGTTTATCAAGATTGTGTTTCACCTGAAGACATACTTCCTCCAAAGAATAATCCTGTTTCAAAATTTCGCGCAGCAACAATAATCTTTCCTGCGCATATTGTTCCCCGAATTGGGCGACAAAAAATTTCTTCACAAAATCCAATTCCGATTTTAATATCTTGTCATCAGATTTCATTACTGCCGCAAAAAGAATTAACATCGTAGCAGCGAAATCACCGGGATGTGTTCTGAGGTCAGTCCCCGGTTTAAAATTCTTTTTGTCTATTTCGAAATCGGCCATCGTTCCGATTGCGAAACCCAGAATGCCACCAATCGGACCTCCTAAAGCCCATCCCAATCCTCCCCAAAGAAATTTATTCCATTTAGCCATGTGCTGAAGAGGTTTTACTTCGGAACTGAAAAACCATTTTGAGCAGCATATTTTTTCATCATGTTGATGACAACATTTCCCAAAGTGCCGTTCTCATTTACCCTTAAATCCTTTCTTTTTGTTTGAAGTTCTTTCAACCGAAGACCGTTCATTGTTTTCATCGTTGATACAACCTTATTTCTTACGGTTTTCTTTTTCTCAATATATTCTTTTAATTTATCATCCGGATAATCCCGAATTTCAATTGGAAGAAAAATCCGTTCCAATTTACTGTAATCTACTTCAGTATTAAATGCCAGATCAACCAAATCCCAACTGGAATTTTTAAATTGATACGCAGTCGAACTTTTTACCGTAATCCGGGCGAGGTAAGAAAGATTATTGAACGCTGCGGCGTATTTATCGAGATCTTCCTGAAGGTAAAAACGCTTCCTCCCAAGCGGTCCATAAGGAACATAAGTAGCTCTCAATTCTTTGTTCAGTTCCGCAATTACGTCTTCGTCGAAATCAGTTTTAATCTGCAGAGGATGTTTGTTAACTGTTATTTCATTATATTCTGTGTGAGCTAACTCTGCGATTTTTTTCCATCCTGCCATTGTAGCCGGATTATTATATGTTTTACAAAATAACGGGAAAATTAAAATTCCTTTTGTTTCAGCATAGATGGTCGCTTTCTCGTATTCATTCCCTCCCAAATCTACTGTTCCATTGCCTACCAGAAAAACCAATTTCAGGGCATTGGCATCTTTCGACCAGGTGATGTCGTTGATACAAGTGATGATTGCTCTTCCAACATACTGATCTCCGGCTTCGATCGCAGGATGGATTTGTATAAGAGTATCGGCAAATCTGTCGAGATCATCGGTCAAATTTTGCATCATCTTCACGTAAAAAGTAGTCTTGCCATAGCTTGGTCTTGAATAAGCTATCAATGCAATTCTGAGATTTGGTACCGGATCTAACTTGCTTGCTTCGGATGCTATCTCCCAAACTCTTTCTTTTAAATCTTCTATAAGCCCGTTGGTGCTGGCGCTCAGATCCATACATAGGACAATGTCTAAACTTCGTCCGTTTTGTGCAATAGATTTGGAGCCGATCATTACTCCCGAAAGGAGCATGATGCAAATAATGAGAGTTCGTTTATTCATAATTGGGATGGTTGCAAAAGTACTAATCACTCCCGACATTTCAGATGAAGATCTTCCCGATAATCAGTACTTTATCACAATGATTTGTTGAAAACATCTTCACTTTCTAAAAATGATCTTAACTTCGCAGCCAACTTAATCTGCAAACCTTTGGCAACACTCAATAGTACTGAAATTGGTATATTAAAAGTCAGATGGGAGAAGTTATTGAACCGTCTCGAGGAGGTTTTTGGGGAGCATCCGGATCTTCAAACCATCATTTTTCTGATTGGCGTTCAGGAACTTGGGAGTCAGGAAACACAGTTTACCAAAGACCAAAAAATGGATCTCATGCATATCGCAACATGTAGACTGTTGAGTCAGTATGGATATTATAAGTTCTTAGGTAAGGATGCTGAGGGTTGGCCACAATGGGAGAAAGCGAATGAATTTCCACACCTCTCGCTGGGGGAACAGGAAAAAATGCTCCGTGAAGCAGTATTGACTTATTTTGAAACTTCAGGTTTTATTAGAGCAGAGTAGCTTAAAAGAATACTAATCGAGAGTGACGGTTTTCTCAATCGTCTTTCCTTCTTCCAAACGGATTACTTCTGAACTGGTCCTGTTGTTGAAGCTCACACTTATATCCAAAACAGAAGGATTTGGGAAAACGTGCGTGGTTTCACCATTCAAATCGGTGATTTTTGTATCGCTCACATTCGCAGGTGTTCCATTGTATTGGGTGATCCCCGTTTTGTACAGAACGACCGTGGCACCGGCAACCGGAGTCCCAAGATGATCAACCACCTTGATATGCGCCGTGCAAGTATGATCTTTTTTACAAGAGGTACCGGTACCTACAACTATAAGACTGAAGACGAGAATCAGAAAACTGTAACTTGATAATCTTAGATTCGTTTTGTTCCTCATTTTTTTATAATTTTGCAAAGCATGTTAAATATTAACACTGCAAAAATAGCAGAATTTTTAATAAAACACAAATCTGTGCACATGAAATCCCTTAGTATTGTCACACTCTTTATTCTTTCTATCCTCGTGAAACCACTTTATTCTCAAAATTCCGGGACCGGAGCACCGGCTCCCGCAGGTCGTTTGGTCCTTATCAGTACCGATTACGGTGATATAAAAATCCGTCTTTATGATGAAACCCCTCAACATCGCGACAACTTTATCAAGTTGGCGACAGAAGGTACTTTGAATGGAACGCTTTTTCATAGAGTGATCAAAGGCTTCATGATTCAGGGCGGCGATCCGCTTTCAAAAAATGCTGCCCCGGGTCAACCACTTGGAATGGGTGATGTCGGATACACGATTCCGGCAGAATTTAACAAAAGTCTCATTCATAAGAAGGGTGCACTTGCGGCGGCGAGGACAGAAAATCCGGCAAAAGCATCAAGTGGTTGTCAATTCTACATTGTACAGGGTGCAGTGCAGACAGATGCCGGTTTGGATCAGACCGAAGCCAGATCAGGTATAAAATACTCGCCTGAACAGCGTGCTATCTATACAACCATCGGTGGAGTGCCATTCCTGGATATGGGTTATACTGTTTTTGGTGAAGTGATCGAAGGTCTCGACGTGATTGATAAAATCGCTGCGGTACCGACAGCTCCCGGCGACCGACCACTCAAAGATGTGAAAATGACCGTCACACTTCTTGGGAATTGATTTCCTGACGAAGGGTTAGTTTAGTCCCGGATATGCAGGATAAAATAAATAAATATTTTACTGAGGTTGATGCTTTCAATCCTGCCAACGCAGAGGAGTTGGAGCAGTTCAGGATTTCATCACTCGGTCGAAAAGGGTGGATGCAGGATCTTTTAATCGATTTCAAAACACTCCCATCGGAACAGAAACGTGAAACAGGAAAGTTTCTGAACGAACTCAAATCGAAAGTTGAACGACGGATCGAGCATTTTAAAAATGTATTCGCGTCAACAGAAACTGAAAAAACTACCTACACTGATTTAAGCAGACCGGGAATTCCGGTTACTCCCGGAGCGCATCATCCTCTTACACTTGTGAGGAATCAGATAACTTCGATTTTTCAGAAGATAGGTTTTTCAATTTCCGAAGGTCCGGAGATGGAAGATGATTGGCACAATTTCTCCGCACTCAATTTCCCACCCGAACATCCTGCCCGCGATATGCAGGATACTTTTTTTATCTCGAAAGATCCGGATTTTGCACTGCGCACACACACCTCTTCAGTGCAAGTGCGCGTTATGGAAAACTCAAAGCCACCCATACGAACAATCTCCCCGGGACGTGTATATAGAAATGAAGCAATTTCCGCAAGAGCACATTGCCAGTTTCATCAGGTAGAGGGTCTGTGTATTGATGAGGGAATTTCTTTCGCTGATCTGAAACAAACGTTGCTTTATTTCGCGCGTGAGTTTTTCTCTGTTGAAACCGAAATCAGACTTCGTCCTTCTTATTTTCCTTTTACTGAACCATCTGCGGAAATGGATATTTCCTGCACACTTTGTAAGGGCAAAGGTTGTAATGTTTGTAAATATTCGGGTTGGACAGAAATAATGGGATGTGGAATGGTAGATCCAAATGTGCTTGATAATTGCGGGATCGACAGTCACAAATATTCCGGCTTTGCTTTCGGAATGGGAATCGAAAGAATCGCCATGTTGAAATATAAAATAAATGATCTCAGATTGTTTTTTGAAAACGACGTTCGTTTTCTGAAACAGTTCATAGCAGGAATCTGATCAGCGTTCTAAAAAACCTTTTACGACATTCATAAATGCTTCCGGATTGTCGGCATGTATCCAGTGTCCCGCGTTAGCTACAACTTGCATTTCTGAATTTGGAAATAAAAGAGGAATGTTATTTAAATCAGAATCAACTATATATTCAGAATGTTCCCCTTTCAAAAAAAGAACAGGGTTTTGGAAGGCGGGTAAATGTAGTTGAGACGAACCAATCTTTTCTATATTTGATGTAATACCTTTTAAATTAAATCTCCATATATATATACCCTGTTCATCGCGAACTAAATTTTTTGCAAGGAACTTAACTATATATTCAGGAAGCGAATTTTGAAGTTTAGATTCCGCTTCTTTTCTGCTTTCAAATTTTTGATTACCGGGTGAATTTAAGATAGAAAGAATTTCCTGATGATGAATAGGATAATGTTTCGGGCCGATATCTGAAATCACCAGTTTGTCAACTAATCCGTTATGCAAGCAGGCGAATTGCATGGCAGTTTTTCCTCCCATCGAATGACCAAGAAGATGAAATTTTTTTAAGCCTTCCGAGTCTGCAAGTTCCAAAAGATCGTCTGCCATTAATTCATAAGAAGTGATTTCTGTGTGAGCAGATCTGCCGTGGTTTCTGGCATCCGGCGTATAAACGGTATAATCCTCTCCAAATAAATTCGACAAAGAAAACCAATTGTCACCCGAACCGAAAAGACCATGCAGAATTATGAGTGGAAATCCTTCACCTGTTTTTCGAAAATATAATTTCATTGTTAATAATTCTGTTTCAATTGTCTTTTATAAAGTTGAATAACATTTTCCAAACCAAAATAAAGCGCATCAGAAATCAGTGCATGACCGATCGACACTTCCATCAATCCCGGAATTCCGGCAGCGAAATATGCAAGATTATCCAAATTTAAATCGTGTCCCGCATTTATCCCAAGTCCATTTTTAATTGCAACTTTTGCGGCTTCTATGTATGGTGAAATTGCCCGGATATGATCCGTTGAATAATTCGAAGCATACGCTTCCGTATAAAGTTCGATACGGTCGACTCCTGTTTTTGCAGCCGCATCGATCATCAACAGGGAAGGATCAATAAAAACCGAAGTGCGGATACCCGCATTTTTCAGAGTGGTGATAATATCTTTCAGAAAAGAAGCATTTTTGACAGTATCCCAGCCTGCATCAGATGTCAGTACGTCGGGTGGATCCGGAACGAGCGTTACCTGCTCCGGCTTCACACTCAGTACGAGATTAAGGAATTGCGGAGAAGGATAACCTTCAATATTGAATTCTGTTTTGACCACCGACTTCAGCGACAACACATCATCGTAGCGTATGTGACGTCCGTCTTCCCGGGGATGAACTGTTACTCCATCCGCACCAAATCGCTCACAATCGACGGCGGCTCTTAGTACGTCCGGAATTTTTCCGCCCCTCGCATTTCGCAAAGTTGCAATTTTGTTTATGTTGACACTGAGTCTTACCATTTTCGCGAAATTTTAATAATCGTAAAATTAGTATGTTTGCAACGCTTTCGGAAACAACTTCCACTGCGACAATCAAATAAATGCTGTCAACAAACTTTGGCTCCTGATTTGACGTTATATTGGAAATAGAATACTAACCATGCTGGCAAGGGAACTTATTACTGATACGATACCACCGCTCAAGACCTCCGACACAGGTCTGAAGGCGCTTAGCTGGATGGATGAATTCAAAGTAAAACATCTCCCAATCGTTAATAAAGAAACATTGTTGGGGATAATCACGGAAGAGGATATCATGAGTCTGAATGCGCCTGAGGAGCCACTTGGTAATCACGCTCTTTCTTTGCTCCGACCCTTCGTTTTTGAAAATCAGCATGTATTTGAGGTGATTAAGTTGGTTTCCAAACTAGGACTTAGTCTGATTCCTGTGATCGATGATCAAAATCTATATAAGGGTGTGATCTGCCTGCCTGATCTTGTCAGAGGTTTTGCGGAAATAACTTCCGTTGATAATCCGGGTGGCATCATAACGCTCGAGTTGAATGTAAATGACTATTTATGTTCCGAAATCGTACAGATAATAGAATCGAATGACGCAAGAATTTTATCACTCTATATCGCTCCTCATCACGATTCAAATAAAATGGACCTCACTATAAAAATCAACAAGACTGATCTCACTCGCATTCTTGCGACTTTTTACAGATATCATTATACTGTTAAAGCAACCTTCCAGGAAAACGAATTCGGAGATGATATGCGCGAACGCTTCGATTCGCTGATGAATTATTTGAATATCTGATATCCTTTTTTATACCATGATTTTATTTTTATTTGCTGATCATTGTGAATCGTGATGAGCGTTGTTAAAATCCTTCTCGTTTTATTTGTTTCCATCACCTGTTTATTAATTAAATCTTTCGCGCAGAAACCGGCCGGTAATGATTTTTCTGCTTTGCAGACGGATACTGTTCAGGATGAGAATAAAAATTATTTAATATCTGAAATCACTTTTTTTGGAAATAAGATTACGAGAAAGCCCATCATTTACAGAGAGCTTACATTTTCGAAAGGGGATTCGATTTCGATTAATAAATTAAAATTACAGGTCATCAAATCTCAGGAAAATCTGATGAACACTTTTTTGTTCAATGAAGCAAGAATTGAGTTTGCAATTTTGAGTGAAAAGGAGATTCAGATTTATGTTTTCTTTAAGGAAAGGTGGTACACATGGCCGGTGCCATTATTCGAAGTGATCGACAGAAATTTTAATGAGTGGTGGCAGACTAAAAAGTTTTCAAGAACTATATACGGAGGTGCACTTGTACGAAATAATTTTCGGGGAAGGAATGAAGTGCTGCAACTTGCTCTCCGTGAAGGATATGCAGAAAAATCATCCCTCTATTACGCAATTCCATATATTGATAAAGACCAGAATGTAGGTATTACTATAAACGCAATATATTCGCGTAATCACGAAATTGCATTCAGAACATTCTCGAATAAGCTCGAATATTATTCAGATCCAAATACCATGATCAGAAAAGAATTTGCCGCGGGGCTACGATGTACGAGACGAAACGGATTTTATTTAAATCATGCTTTTTCGGTCGATTATAAAATTGATTTTATTACCGATACTGTCGCGCAGATGAATCCTTCGTATTTTTTAAATCAACACACAAAACAACAATATATAAATTTCATGTATTCTTTTGTTGATGATCACCGCGATAATAAAGCATACCCACTAAAGGGTTATGTATTTGATTTCGAAGCCGACAAAACAGGATTTTTTAAAAACGATATAGATCTAATTTCATTAAAATCTTCGATTCATCATTATCTTCCCCTCACAAAAAAGTTGTATTTTGCGTGGCTCCTGAGAAGCAGAATTACCGGGCATGAACCACAACCATATTTTTTTCAGAAAGCCCTTGGGTACGGTACGGAATATATTCGGGGTTACGAGTATTATGTAGTAGACGGACAAAATTATATTATGGCTAAAACCAATATCAAATATTCTCTCCTTCGACCGTTTAACGTGAGAATGAAATTTATTCCCTTCGAGAAGTTTAATGTGGTACCGGTAGCTTTATATTTGAATGCCTTTTCTGATGTAGGTTATGTGAGAGATAAATATTTTTATCAAAATAATCCTCTGGCAAACACATTTCTCATCGGTGGTGGTATTGGTCTCGATTATGTTTCGTACTATAACATCGTTCTTAGATTCGAATATTGTATTAATCATCTGGGTGAAAAAGGGTTTTTCATCCACTTCACCCAACCAATCTGAACATGACGCCAATCAAAATCGCAATTTACAGCCGACCGAATACACCGATTAACAGCGAATTTCTTGACCATTTTCTACAAACGCTGTTGATTCACAAAATCTTCCCTTGCGTCTATGAGCCATTTTATAGCGTGACGAAGCAATCATTTAAGATATTCCAGAATATCACAACATTTAATTCCTCTGACGATCTTCCGCAGGTCGATTTTCTTTTTAGTTTAGGTGGAGACGGTACACTTCTCGATACGCTGAGTCTCGTGCGTGATTCAGGGTTGTCTGTAATGGCGATAAACACGGGAAGATTGGGGTTTCTGTCAAGCATTTCAAAAGAGCAATCAGATTTTGCAATTGAATGTTTAACGAAAGGACACTTCTCGATCGATAAGCGAACTTTACTTCGACTTGAGACAAACTCAAACCTTTTTGGAGATGTAAATTACGCGCTTAACGAACTTACAATTCACAAAAAAGAAACTTCGGCCATGATCCGTATCAATGCGTATCTAAACGGAGAGTTTCTGAATACATATTGGGCTGACGGACTGATTATTTCCACGCCAACGGGCTCCACCGGGTACTCTCTGAGTTGTGGTGGACCTATCATCGTTCCGACTTGCGAAAATTTTGTCATTACGCCGATCGCGCCGCACAACATGAATGTCAGACCAATTATCGTTTCCGATAAAAACATTATTTCGCTCGAACTGGAGGGTAGAAGTCAATTCTTCATGGCTACACTCGACTCACGTTCGGCGACTATTGACTCTTCCGTGCAATTGGCGGTCAGGAAAGAAACATTCTGTCTTCACCTTGTAAGAATCAGTAATGCCAACTTTTTGGATACAATCCGTAATAAGCTCATGTGGGGAATGGATAGTCGAAACTAAAATTGGAATTAGTACAGAATTCTCCCTATATTTGCATTACAATGAGATCGCCACGAATTATTACCACACTCTTGTTTCTGATGATGATTCCGTTCGCATCTAACGCACAACGGGCTAATTGGAGACATTTCCGATATGAAGTAAGTTTTGGTGCAGGAGCCTCTAATTTTCTTGGGGACCTCGGCGGCGCTAACCAAATCGGAACTCACTTTTTCAAAGATCTTGAATTTTCACTCACCCGTTGGGTTTTTGATGTCTCAATGCGGTATAAAGTTTCAGAATTCATTGCGGTTAAGACCAATCTTATGTATGGAAGGGTGAAAGGGGATGATAGATTGACGGAGGAATTTTACAGACACCACAGAAACCTGAGTTTCAGATCGGATATTTTCGAGGCTTCTGCTTATCTTGAAGCCTCCTTTATGCGTGAACAGGGTTCACATCGATACCATATCCGAAATGTGCGTGGGCAAAAAGGCTACGAAATATACACATACGGTTTCATAGGTCTTGGGGGGTTTCATTTCAATCCGGAAGCACGTTATCAGGGCAAGTGGTATGAACTTCAGCCATTGGGAACGGAAGGACAAGGAATTGATCCGGCAAAAAATAAGTATCATCGCTTTCAACTAACAATACCTGTTGGGATTGGGATCAAATATTCCCTCGATGAGCGTTATGGAATTGGAATGGAGTTCGGTGTGCGAAGAACTTTTACAGATTATATTGATGACGTTAGTACGAACTATTTTGAGGGCGATCAGCTTCAAAATAAACATGGTGACATCGCAAAAATTCTCGCCGATCGCTCCACTTATCCTGCTTCATACGAAGGTAGGGTCAATGCCCCCGGAGAACAGCGCGGCAACCCTAATTTCACCGATGCCTATATGTTCCTGATTTTTAATCTCAACTATAAGTTGAGAACCACTCGGGGAAATTTACCAAAACTCTAATTTTGGAATACCTGTTTGGCAGATACACCCGTTAACTTTAGCATGTTCAAAAGTAATACTTCTTCAGGTTTTATACGTTTTTTCTGTTGGGACGTCACAAGACATTTTCTCTTTCTCATTCTGTTTCTGTTTCTGTTTCTTGCGCGTCCGCAGAGAGTGTCCGCTCAATACTCAGAAGTAGGAATTCTTGCTGGTGTTTCAGACTATAATGGAGAGCTGAATCCGGGTTTTTTGAATTTTAAGTTTCTTCATCCTGCCGGTGGATTAATGTATCGGTATAATTTAAACCCGCATTGGGCATTGAAAGGAAACGCTTATTACGGCATTGTTTCCGGTGCAGATGCTCAATCCACAGATCCGTTTCAACAAAACAGGAATCTTTCTTTTAAATCGGGACTTCTCGATGTTTCTGGTGAATTTGAATTCAATTTCTTCCCTTATGAACCATCGAACACAAGGACTATCGTAACCCCCTACATTTTTGCCGGTATCTCATTATTCAAATTCAACCCAAAAGCTGAATTTAACGGGACATGGTACGCTTTACAGACTTTGGGAACTGAGGGACAAGGAAATGCACTT
>JAHEYM010000024.1:1252-3268 GCA_023251595.1 Bacteroidota bacterium | reverse complement strand
GTGCCTGATTCAAAACCGGAATACTCCCTCACCCAATTTGCGATTCCTTTTGGGGGTGGAATGAAAATAAGTGTCAAAAAATTCAGTTTTGGTGTTGAATTAGGCGTGCGTCGCGCTTATACAGACTATCTTGATGATGTAAGCGGAACTTATGTTGATCCAGTGGCTCTTGTTGCCTCAAAGGGAATGATTGCCGCCATTCTTGCGGATCGCTCCGTCATCCATTCACCTGATACAGGAGTTGGAAGACAGAGAGGTAACCCGAACGATAAGGACTGGTATATGTTTACGGGTTTGTATTGTGCCTTGAATATTTTGAAAAAGGGTCAGGAATGTAACGCTTTCCCTCACCACAGGTGATCCTTTTTCCATTCAATTATGAGAGGATTAGTTACATTCTGTCATAGTTTGCTATCTTTGCGCCTTCCCACACCGCATGTCGTTAAAAGAACAGATTGTTGCTGAAAAATTGCCCCGGCATATTGCCGTAATTATGGACGGAAATGGTCGGTGGGCAAAACAGAAAGGCAAGCTTCGGGTTTTTGGGCACAAGAGCGGAGTTGCTTCTGTACGTGAAACTGTGGAAGCTTGTGCTGAACTAGGAGTTGAGAATCTTACACTTTATGCCTTTTCCACAGAAAACTGGAATAGACCGAAGTTTGAGATTGACGCTTTGATGGAACTTTTAGTAATTACGATCAATAAAGAAATTAAGACACTAAAAAAGAACGACATCCGTTTACTCGCCATCGGAAATCTGGGTGCACTTCCTAAAAGATGCAATTCAGAACTCCAGTCAGCAATAGAAAAAACCAAAACACACAAACGAATGAATTTGATTCTCGCCTTAAGTTACAGTTCCCGTTGGGAGATTACGCAGGCGATGAAGAATATTGCAGAGGAGATTCAACGGAAAACACTCAAAGCTGAAGATATTACGGAAGAACTAATCTCCTCATACCTAACCACATCACAGATCCCAGACCCTGAGTTGTTAATTCGCACAAGCGGAGAACACAGGATCAGTAATTTCATGTTGTGGCAGATGGCGTATGCAGAACTTTACTTCACTCCTAAACTCTGGCCTGATTTCAGAAAAGAAGATTTATATGCCGCCATACTGGATTTTCAACAAAGAGAACGAAGATTTGGTAAAATATCTGAACAAATAAAAGCTTAAGTAAACATGTTTAAGAAAAACCATTCAATTTATTTTATTCTCATGTTTACGATCCTCTTGGCAGGATTTGACAAAACATTAGGTCAAACCAAGGACACTGTGCTTATTGATTATTCTGTCACTAAAGATTATGAAATAGGCGGAATTGTCATCTCAGGTGCTGAGAATTTTGATGAATCTTCCATCGTTGCGGCAACCGGACTGAAAACCGGAGACCATATTTCAATCCCTTCTGATAAAATACAGACGGCAATCGAAAATGTCTGGAAACTGGGTTTGTTCTCTGATGTAAAATTGTTCGCAACTAAAATCATTGGTACATCAATCTTTTTTGAGCTCGTCATTCAGGAAAGACCGCGTCTCTCCAAATTCAGTTTTAAGGGAGTCAGTAAAGGTGAGGCAGATCATCTACGAGAGAAAATTAATCTTGTGAAGGGGAAGGTCATCACCGAAAACATCATTAGCAACACAAAGAATTCCTGTATGGCTTTTTTCATTGATAAGGGTTATGTAAATGTTGCTGTGGATGTAAGTTCAGAAAATGATTCTTCGATGTCGAACAGCATCAAATTAACCATCGATGTGAAGAAGGGACAACGTGTTAAAATCAATAAAATAATTACGAATGGAAATGCCTCACTCACGAACGGTCAGATAAAAAGGGCATTAAAAGACACAAAAGAAAAACATTGGTATCACATATTTTCACGCTCTAAATTTACGCAAGCTGACTTCGATAAAGGAAAAGAAAAAGTCATCGAAAAGTATCGCATCAAAGGATATAGAGACGCAAAAATTGTGAGGGATACAACATATAAATATTCATCGAAAACAAT
>JAHEYM010000024.1:0-1242 GCA_023251595.1 Bacteroidota bacterium | reverse complement strand
TGAATTGACTGTTGATGAAGGACACAAATATTACTTTGGAAATATTTCCTGGACAGGAAATGCGAAACATACTACGAAAGAGTTAGTGGATATTCTTGCAATAAAGAGAGGGGACGTCTTTGATCAGTCGGTTTTGGATTCACGTCTGTATATGAATCCAAATGGTCGCGATGTTAGCTCACTTTATCTCGATGATGGTTATCTCTTTTTCGGTGTTACACCTGTTGAAACTTCTGTAACAAACGATACAATCGACCTGGAAATGCGCATTGTCGAGGGAAAACAGGCGACGATCAACAAGGTTTCTGTTGTTGGGAATACCAAGACCAACGACCGTGTGATACTGCGTGAGTTGAAGACGGTTCCAGGTAAACTTTTCAGCAGGGCAGACATTATTCGTTCACAGCGCGAGTTGATGCAATTAAATTACTTCAACCCGGAAAAAATGAATGTCAACCCAAAACCAAATCCTACGGATGGAACGGTTGATATAGAATATGTAGTTGAGGAGAAGCCGTCTGATCAGATTGAATTATCAGGTGGATGGGGAGCAGGACAACTTGTTGGAACATTGGGTTTGTCGTTCAATAATTTTTCTGCGCATAATTTCTTTAAGAAAGGTGCATGGACGCCACTACCTTCAGGAGATGGGCAGAAATTCAGTATAAGAGCGCAGACCAATGGAATCTATTACCAGTCTTACAATATTTCATTCACCGAACCCTGGCTGGGAGGAAAAAAACCAAATGCACTGAGTGTTTCAGCTTATTATTCGATTCAAACAAACGGGAAATCAAAAGGCGATGTCGCCAGAGGTGCCCTATACATCACAGGATTTTCGACCGGCCTTGGGAAGCGTTTGAAGTTCCCTGATGACTATTTCTACCTCTATCATGAAATTTCTTTTCAAAAATATAGAGTTGAAAATTATCCCATTAGTTTTCTCTTCAGTAACGGAAATGCAAATGCGTTAAGCTTCAGAGAGACTTTTTCCAGAAATTCTATTGATGCACCGATCTATACACGTTCCGGTTCTTCTATTTCGCTATCAGCTCAGCTCACTCCACCTTTTTCCTTGCTCGATGGAAGAAATTATTCAACGCTTGATCAAGCCGATAAATACAAATGGATAGAATATCACAAATGGAAGTTGAGTGTTTCATGGTTCACCAAAATTGTAGGTGATATGGTACTGAACGCTCGTGCAAGATATGGATATCTCGGCTCTTATAACAGTCAATA
>JAHEYM010000324.1 GCA_023251595.1 Bacteroidota bacterium | reverse complement strand
TGTTCTGGAGAAAATTGCACAGAAATGTTATTTACCTGCGAATGAAGTTTTGCTTGAGCTAATCCATGAATTTGGTGATTGTTTCAGGGTTAGTTTTTCCATTTCAGGTACTGCTCTTGATCAATTTGAATTATATGCTCCGGAAGTTTTGGAGAGTTTTCAGAAACTCGCAGCCACCGGTTGTGTCGAATTTCTGGCAGAAACTTATTCACACTCACTTTCCTCATTAAGTAGTCCGCAGGAATTTAATCAACAAGTATTCGATTACACAAATAAAATTAATAACCTATTTGGTAAAAAACCAACTGTTTTCAGGAACACTGAACTTATTTATTCTGATGAGATTGGGAAACTCGTGAGTAATTTAGGGTTTAAAACTATGTTGACAGAAGGTGCTTCACACATACTCAACTGGAAAAGCCCAAATTTTTTATATTACAGTTCGGTGAATCCAAAACTTAAACTTTTGTTAAAGAATTTCAGACTCAGCGACGATATTGCATTCCGTTTTTCTCAGTCTGATTGGGACGGATGGCCACTGACCGCAGAAAAGTTTGTCAATTGGATGAACTCGTTTCCTGCGGAAGATGAAATCATTAATATATTTATAGACTATGAAACTTTCGGGGAACATCAATGGTCAGAGACCGGAATTTTTAAGTTTATGAAGACTTTACCGGGTTATATTTTTAATCATTCTAATTTCTCGTTTGTCACACCTTCGGAAGCAGCAACTTTGTTAAGCCCGATTTCCGGCATAAGCATGCCCGATCCTGTTTCCTGGGCTGATGAAGAACGGGATCTGTCGGCTTGGCTTGGAAATGATATTCAGAAAGATGCCTTTGAATCTCTCTATCGTCTTGAAAATAAAATTCGCCAATGCAATGATCCAGAATTATTAAAGCAATGGGGCCGTTTACAAACCAGCGATCATTTTTATTATATGTGTACGAAATACTTTGCTGACGGGGATGTTCATAAATATTTCAATCCTTATAATTCACCCTACGATGCATTTATAAATTTTATGAATGTGCTGAGTGATTTTGAAGAAAGAGTGAACCAAACAACAAATGTCACAACTCATAAATTGCCGAAAAAGAAGAAGTCAACAAACTCGCTGCAACATTACGGGGTGCAATTATTAAATTAATTTGATTTTAGAATGGAACAGCAGTCAGCACATCCGGATTATTTGTTTGAAGTCAGTTGGGAAGTTTGTAATAAAGTCGGGGGAATACATACTGTAATAACGTCAAAAGCACTGACGCTTGTCCATGAATGGGAAGACCGATTGATCATGATCGGACCCGATACATGGAAGGGTGAAGGTGAACACCCGGAATTCATAGAAGATAAAAATCTTTTCACCACATGGAGGGCTCATGCATTAACAAGAGGATTAAAAATAAAAATCGGAAGATGGAAAATTACAGGAAATCCGGTAGCTATTTTGATAGATTTCACTCCTTTTTTTACAAAAAAAGATGACATATTCTCTGAACTTTGGAATAGGTACAAAGTAGATTCACTAACAGGTGGTTGGGATTATATAGAACCTGCTCTGTTCGGATATGCAGCCGGAAAAGTAATAGAATCTTTTTATCATCACTATTTGACTTTCAGTGATAAGATTATTGCGCAATTTCATGAATGGATTACGGGGGTTGGTTTATTATATATTAATGAACATGTCCCTCAGATTGGAACCGTTTTCACAACTCATGCTACCGTTGTAGGGCGTTCAATTGCAGGTAACGGTTTGCCTTTATATAGTAAATTTGAAGAATATAATGCCGATCAGGAAGCCCGACTCTTCAATGTAACAGCGAAACATTCTCTTGAAAAAATGGCGGCATATTATGCCGATTGTTTTACAACAGTGAGTGAAATTACGGCGAAAGAATGCTTGAAATTTCTCGACAAAAGCCCTGATATTATTACGCCTAATGGCTTCGAAGATTTAATTGTTCCGGATATTTATTTCTTCAAAGAAAAAAGAGCGCTTGCGCGTAAAAAATTATTGAAAATTGCCAGAATTCTCACAGGAACAGATCTGCCTGATGATAGTTTATTGATTATAAAAAGTGGAAGATATGAATTTCGAAATAAAGGAATTGATCTTTTTATTGACGCGCTCGGAGCGTTGAATAAGGATACTGATTTGAAAAAAGAAATTGTTGCTTTTATTTTTATACCGGCGCATTGCACCGGACCCAGAAAAGATTTATTGGAAAAAATTGAAAATGATTATTTTGGTGATGCACCGGATGATAAAATTCTTACGCATTATTTACAGGGTGCTGATACCGATCCTATTCTTAATCGCATTCACCAAAATGAACTTGATAACGGGACTGATAAAAAAGTGAAGGTTGTTTTTGTTCCCGTTTATATGAGTGGTCATGATGGGATTTTTAATATGCATTATTATGAATTACTTGTCGGATTTGATTTGTCAGCGTTCCCTTCTTACTATGAGCCATGGGGATATACGCCTTTAGAGAGTCTGGCATTTCATATACCAACTGTCACGACTAATCTTACGGGTTTTGGGATGATTATTCATTCAAAATCAACAGGTATCGGACAAGGTATTTCTGTTATAAATAGAACGGATGATAATGACAAAGAAACGACGGAACAAATCGCTTCAATCATAAAAGAGTATTCAAATAAAAATGCGGACGAAATATTTGCTGCCAGAGAATCGGCTTATTTATTATCAAAAACGGCCCTTTGGAAAAATTTTATAGAATTTTATAAACAGGCGTATGGTTTGGCTTTAGCAAAATCTGCCACCAGAGCGCATAGGTTTATGCATGAAACCAAAGTACAAACAATCGACTCTTCTGGGGATATTGAATTTCCTAAATCTTCAGAACCTGTGTGGAGAAAAATTTTTGTACAATCTCAGTTTCCGGAAAATTTAAAATCATTGGATCAATTAGCGAGAAATTTATGGTGGACATGGAACAGAGAAGCCGGAGAATTATTCGAAATGATCGATAAGGAACTTTGGAATCAGCAACATCGTAATCCTATTATGTTTCTGGATGCTTTACCATTTTCCAAGATAAGAAGACTTGAGAAAAACAAAGATTTTATTTTAAAATTAAATTCAGTCAATAGAAAATTTCAGGAATATCTTCATCGCCCATTTCTTGATTCGCCACAGGTAGCATATTTCTGTATGGAGTACGGTTTATGTGCTGATTTAAAATTATATTCCGGGGGACTTGGAATTTTGGCAGGTGATTATCTGAAAGAAGCAAGTGATAGCGGTATTAATTTAATTGGAATTGGGCTATTGTACCGGAACGGTTTTTTCAAACAGGAGATTTCAATTCATGGGGAACAACAGGTTCAGGACGACACACTAAAATTTACGGGGCTGCCCTTACTTCCCGTTTATTCGAAGGATGGCAGTTGGCTTAAGGTCGGAATTGCATTCCCGGGTCGTACCCTATATGCAAAAGTATGGAAGGTAGAAGTTGGTAAAACTCCTCTCTATTTGCTTGATGCTGATATTCCGGAAAATACGATCGAAGATAGAACGATCACAAATACTTTATATGGAGGCGATTTGGAAAATCGTTTGAAACAGGAATTGCTTCTTGGGATTGGCGGAATTCGCTTATTATGTTTGCTCGAAATAAAAGCTGATGTATATCACTACAACGAGGGTCATGCAGCATTTGCAGGTTTGGAACGTCTTCTTATTCTCGTTCAGGAAGAAAATCTTTCTTTTGACGAAGCACTTGTGATGCTTCGTTCTTCTTCACTTTTTACCACACATACGCCTGTTCCTGCCGGACATGATTCCTTTCCGGAAGAATTACTGAGGGTCTATCTTTCTTATCACTCAAATCTTTTAAATATAAATTGGAAACGTTTGATGGCATTGGGAAAGAAAAATGAAAATGATCCGGAAGAAAAGTTTTCGATGAGTTTGTTGGCAGCAAGGTTCTCACAGGAAATTAACGGGGTGAGTGCTATTCATGAAAAAGTTTCAAGAAAAATGTTTGGTCATTTATGGAAGGGTTATGCAAATGAAGAACTTCATATAGGGCATGTTACAAACGGGGTTCACTATCCATCATGGACTGCGACTGAATGGCAAAATATTTATGAAAGTAAATTTGGTGATGGGTTTAAAGAAAATATTTCAAAATCTCAATATTGGAAAAATATTCAAATAGTTTCCGATAAGTTAATTTGGAGTACACATTCAAAATTGAAGAAAGATTTGCTTGAAGAAATAAAGAGGAGAATCAGTAATGATTCGAGTGGACAATATAAAAATGCAAGACAACTTTCACAACAAATAAATGGTCTGGACGAGAAAGCACTTATCATCGGTTTTGCACGAAGATTTGTGCCCTATAAAAGATCTGCATTATTGTTTTATGATCCTGATAAATTATGCTCAATTATTAAAAACAGTAAAATTCCATTACTGTTTTTATTTTCCGGAAAAGCACACCCTAATGATATTGCAGGGCAGGAGATGATAAAAAGAATTATTGAGTTATCACGGCAGAAATGTTTTCAGGGGCATGTTTTGTTCATTAAAAATTATGATATTGAACTGGCTAAATTCTTTACACAGGGTGTTGATGTTTGGCTTAACACACCGGAGATGGATATGGAAGCGTCCGGTACAAGCGGAATGAAGGCGGCATTGAACGGAGTACTGAATTTCAGCACGCTTGATGGATGGTGGGGTGAAGCATATAAAGAAGAAATTGGCTGGACATTTTCAGGTTCCTCATTTGGAAACAATCACGAGTTGAACATGGAAATGGAAGCTGAGATGCTTTATCACATCCTGCAGGATGAAATTATTCCACTTTTTGCAAACAGGAACAAAGACGATCTTCCTATTGAATGGATTGCGAAAATGAAGAATTCAATCGCCGGAATTGCACCCCATTATACGACCAAAAGGATGATCGGTGAATATGTGAAAAAATACTATATTAAATTGCAGGAACATACTGCAATCATGAGTGCAAATCATTTTGAAGGAACTAAAAATTTGGCTGCATGGAAACTTAAAATTCTAAGTGATTGGAATAATATTCAAATTGTTTCTCTCGAGGAGTATGACT
>JAHEYM010000323.1 GCA_023251595.1 Bacteroidota bacterium | reverse complement strand
CCAAATTAATATTTGTGACGATTGCACATTACTTGCTGAAAGATCAAATTGAAATAGACTGTCCATTGTTGAAGCATATAAGAATCTCCCGGAAGAAGATAATGAACAGCCATAATTGTTTGGAAAATTCGTGGTTAGAGATAGCGAATTACTTAAGGTACCGGTACAACGATCGAAATCTAAAATATTAATAATGGTTGTATATCCAAATATAACTGCTATTCTAGAACCATCGTTGCTGCTGACTATTTGCCCCATCGATCCATCTGCATAACTCAGTTGAAGACCAATATGCTGAGTAATTACTGGATATATCGAATCATTAATGAACGGCAGAATATAAAAAGCATCATTATTCCAATTATGATATATCAACCACCAATCTCGTCCGTTTGCATGTTTAACTGCAATCAGTTTCTCAGTCAATGTGTCAATCTGTATATTTATGTTCTTCGAAATACATGCCCCATTCCCGCTATTAGCCGAAACATCAATAATAGAGTAATAAAGTCCGTCTGGAGGATCAAAATAGTAGAGCCGATTGTCTACATAAAAAACAAAATATTTGCTCGAATCGAGTGAGGAAGGTAGAATAATTATTCCTTGTGTTTCAGATCGATGTGTAATGAGCGAATCACTATTAGCTATCTTATTATATTGAGAATTATATAGAGAAGAGTAATCTCCGAGATGAATTCCACAGTGGCAATCAGTTGCATAAAATAAGAGATTTCCACTTTGACTTGATATCGATGCGTAATTTTCACCATACTCATCCGACGGTCGAACAGAAAAGATTTGCGGAGAAGACATGTTATTAAAATTTATCCCGATGGAGTCACTAAATACCCAATTTCTGTCCCGGTTTTGGGCATAAGTTGCAAAACAAAAAGGAACGAGAATTAAAATTAAAAACTGTGACTTTTTTTTCATTTTATTAAAATCAATTTTTGACGATATGATATTCTATCTGCTCCAGTCAATTCAACAAAGTAAACCCCGGAAGAAATGTTTGTCAGATTTATATGGCTGGGGAAATTGGACAGATTTTCAGAATACACGATGTCCCCAATTGCGTTAAATATTCTAACATTTACCGGGGTTGCGCTCGCTTCAATATTCATATAGTTCCTTGCAGGGTTAGGATATAGAGAAAATCCACCCGAAGTTGTCTGATTTTGTTCTGCTGGTTGATTTAGTTTATCTCCTTCGCATGGTGAGTTATTCCATTTGGTATTATCTCCAAAGAACGCTAGTATCATCCGTGCCTGAAATACAGCATTTCCACCTTTTATAAAACAGAGTGCAGCTATATATTGCAATGTTTGTTTATCATTTTCCGATAATTCAAATTTGTGAACGGCGAGACTATTCAAGAAAATATTCTGAGTTCTTTTCTGATACTCTTCAAGTTCAATTTGTGGATTAATGTTACTATTTAGGGATTTTGAAGTTGCAACATAGGAGTATAAAGTGTCTACCGAGAGAGTACTATCTCTATAGGCTGCACTAAGAACTTGTTCGATTGCTGAAAATTGACCAATGTTATTTGACTGCATGGTTTCAAGAAAATTTGAAATCACGGTATCGGCCAAATCAACAGATACATTATTTTTGAGCTTATGAAACAGGTTATTGTTCTCCTGCCATCTTATTTCATTCTCAAAAACGACGGGTGTTGAATATTCAATTTTAATTGGCAGATCCGTTTGGTTAGATAGCCTAAATGGGTTGTTTGTATTACAATCGACCCCACTCCCATTCACCTGCTGTGAAAAAATGTATTGTGAAAGAGCGTTCTGTCTTCCAGCATTTATGATGGCCCATGGAGCGTATATATAATGTACATCAAATACAGTGAAAGAACCACCATTTGAATTATTCATTGCATAGGTATCGAGAGTATTATTTATCCATTGATTGTCTGTATAATATCGAGGAACAGTAGAGATGCCTTGCTCGCCAATATTACCGTTATAATCTAAAACGAAACCCTTTTCGTTGCTGTCCATAATATTCAATTTAACCTTCACACCAGTGTTGAGTGTACTGTGACTGAAACAGAGACCTCTTGCCAGATTTGAAACTGTATTCCCACACACTATTGCTCCGGGGCTGGTTACAACGTCTATACCATATTTATTTGTCGGAGTTATACCGGAACCGGAACTTGTTACTGTGTTAGAAATAATATTCGGTTGCGCGCAATTTTCGGTACGGATACCTGCGCCCGGGCTGCTGAGGTTGTTTGAGTATGCAATTGCATTATTTTCGATATCCGGTTGTAAATCATTTCTACACCATATTCCGGTTTGTGCGAGAGTTATGTTGTTGTATGTAATGGAGGCCGATTGGTGTAAAATGTTCGGATTAATTTCTTCAATCATGATTGCAGTAGCGTTCGAATTCATGGAGAAGGTATTGTTATTTATAACTCTTTGAGTGATCCAAGGGTTATAATCGATCCATACTCCTCGCTGCGTTATCGGACAATTTTGAAAGGTATTATCTGAGACCTGAAGATTACCACGATTGTTTATCAATAAAATTCCATTTGCTCCTATGTTCTCAAAGGTATTGTTGACCACAGTAGGATCATAGAATGTTTGAATATTTACGCCGGTGTTAACATTAATAAATTTATTGGTTGAATATGGAGTATTATTCCCTCCAATCGTTATATCATGAAGTACAGCATAAGGAACAGAAGTTGCCGAAATGCCGGTTCCCATTGGTGAAGTAGCATTTACCTGGTTTATTTCCGTATTCACAATTAATACAGTTGTTGCAATGGGATTCAATTCTTCAATATCAATTCCGATATTTGAGAAATCTTGTATATAATTCTTTTGGTTAGCATAATAATCGTATCCGAAATTTGCAACAGCAGAATTTGCTATTTCAACAGCATTATATGTAATTGTATTTGCAGGATATGGTTGGAGTAAATTTGCAGAGCATTTGAAAGTCGTGCCTGCTATATCAAAACTATTGGTGTTAGCGTTTTCGAAGTGAACATGAACATAGTTCTTATCGAAAATTGCACCATTCGCGCTAACTATACCACCATTATTTGAATATACCCCAATCTCTGCATCCGCAAGAATGCAACCAACATCTAATTTAACTATTGAAGAATTATCGGTCAGATATACACCCTGCCACATTCGCGTGCAACCATGAATAGTGGTAATCGGATGGGTTGAAGATCCGATAAAATGAAGATCAGCGTTTTGACTCACAATAATTTTTACACCTTCATCCACATAAATGTCGCAGCCATAAAAATAAAAGTCACCTGTTATTGTATAAGTTGTTTGAGTATTCGGAATACCCGAAATTAATATCGTAACATCCGAATAACTCTGAACCGAATTAGTTGAATTCGCTGGGATTGTAACATCAGGATTTTGAATACAACAATTCTGACTGAGCGCTACCTGAACACTTGACGAGGTGCTGCAACTATTCGCATCTGTAACAGTTACAGTATATTCACCTGCCGTTAATCCCGCAGCAGTGGCAGTATTTTGGCCAGATGGAGACCAGTAATAAGTATAACCGGGCGAGCCACCATTTGCCGATACAATGGCAGTGCCGTTTGTGCCCCCACAATTTTCAGGTGTTGCGGATGTCGCCAATACAACACCTGTTGCCGTGTTAAGCGTAAATGCTGGAGAGGTAACTGAACAGCCATTATTGTCTGTTAATGTTACCGTATAATTACCAGTAGCACCACTTGCATCGTAGGAATTAAATCCCGATAATGTTGAATTGTTAAAATCCCAATCGAACTGGTAAGCACAATGAATACTCGATTCGAGTAAACCGCAGGTTGTAGAAGTTAGAGAAATTAAAGGACTTACATAATAACTATATACATACCCAGTGCCATTCGGACTCGTCGAATTTAAATTAATATTTCCCAAAGTAGTTGCAGTTACATAATCTCCGCAAATGGCCAAATGATTACACCCGTATAAGGATATATCACTGGAGCCGTCAGCATTGGTGCTCCCGAAATGAGTAGATTGTAATGGGTAGCCAGTTGGGTCATAATCCAATACAAAAATGTCTGAGCCACCGCTCGTATTAATATTACACGACGAATTTGCAGAAAAATTCAAACCAGATCCTGTCGCGAACCAACCAGCCAAGTATATATTATTTTCATTAGGATCAACACTAATTCCTAAAGCCTCAGAATTTGAACTGCCAACATCTGGTCCCTTCACCCATAAACAAAGCCCTGTGCTTTGCTCGAACTTTACGATAAAAAAATTATGAATTGAGGTTAATCCCGAAATACTACAACTTGAACAGGATGGTGAAGCATTATAACTGAAGTCCATGTTTCTTTGAAAATAGCCAGTTACATAAATATTGTTTCCGCCTAAAACCAAGTTGTAACCTTCAGAAATTGCTTGGGAAATTGTTGAGGAGCCGTGACTTACCCATCCGAAGTTTCCGGAAGAATTGCATTGTGCTATAAAAAATTCTGCTTGCCCCACCATTATTATTGGCAAAGTTCCCAAACCCGGGAAAACGGTATTCTTATTGTACGTTCCCGTCATAAATATGTTATCTCCTGTTTGATCAACACAAATCCCAAATCCATTTGCTACAAACAATGAGAGATTTGGCAGAGTGTAACCAGCGGTTTTTAACCAATTAATGTTACCAGAACCGCAATCAAATGACGCGATAAAGATATTAAGATCACTAGTATTATTATTCCTATACATAGGAGTATATGAGGGATAAGGAGGAGAAGTTGGCGTTACTAAGTATATTTGGCTAATGTCACCCCATATGTAACCTGTTAAATAAACTTTATTATTAACATTGTCAACGCAGATTCCTTCAGCTTCGGCATCGGCTGTATATTGGTTGGAAGAAAAAAGACTCTCCGAAAAAATTACATAATTAAGATCGCCGGAAGCTGAATATTTCACAAGAAAGAATTCATATCCATTAGCAGGTAAGTGATAGGAAGTAGACGCGTTTACATCTAGACTAGTACCATTATAGAAAAAAGCTAGTTGACTCGCTCCATTGTTCGTAGCTCCTCCAACATAAATATTACCATTGTTATCAGTTGCGACGGAATTCCCATACGATGA
>JAHEYM010000322.1 GCA_023251595.1 Bacteroidota bacterium | reverse complement strand
TGCCAGTAAGGAAAAATCGGAAATTCAAAAGAGTTAGAAAAAATCCACAGACGAAGAGTAAATTTCGAACCTTTACTAACTTTAAACCAGCTTATTAAATGCTTAACTTAATGACATTGCCGTTACGGGCTCGAACCAATTTCTGAGGCATCCTCCAGCCAAAGCTGAAGGTAAAAGTGGGCTCGTCCTCGTTCTATTAAGGTTAAACCCCTTCAGGGTTTTTGATACTCTGTACTCTCATAATTCGTAATTCCTAATTCCTAATTATTTTCTCCTGTGCCATCCACCCTTCTCCGGTAACTTTTATTATATATATTCCAGAAGTCAAAGAACTGACGTCAATATTCTTATTATTTATTTCCTTTTGCAAAACGCACTTTCCTAAAACATTATAAATTTCAATATTTTTTATTCCAGGTTGATCGCAGGTGATCTGAAATGTTTTTGTGCAGGGATTAGGAAAAATGTTTACATGGATGTTCTTATTATATATATCTTTAATTCCCGCGAAAGAACTGAGCGGAGTTCGGAATACACCTCCTGCCGTTCCTGCAAAGAGATAGCTTCCGAATACCTGTAAGGACAGAACTGTTAGATTTGTCAAACCTGTATTTACTGCGGTCCAGTTTGCGCCATTATTAATTGAAATAAATACGCCACCATTAAGTCCGCCGGCAAACAGATTTGGTCCGTCTACTGCAAGGGCTTGCGTGTGCGTGTCGGTTAATCCGGTATTTACTGCCGACCAGTTTGTGCCACTATCGGTTGACAGATAAACCCCGAGACCTAAATCTCCGGCAAAAACATTCGCCCCAAGCACCGCAAATGATTCGAAATCGGAATTGAGTAATGATGGTAAACCAGAAGTCAGATTTACCCAGCTTGCACCATTGTTGGAGGTGCGGTAAACTCCAAGTCCACCCGTAAATATATATGACCCTATTTGAGCAAAAGCGTAGTAATCGAATTGCTGTAAACCTGTATTTACTGCCGTCCAGCTTGTGTAGGGACTGACTGACAGAAATACACCTGCTTCCGTTCCTGCAAAAAGATTGGAACCACTTGCAAATAATGCATAAACAGAGGTTCCCATCGAAGTATCCAAACCGCTGTTTATCGCTGTCCAATTACCACCATTATTATTCGATTTAAATATTCCATTTCCTGTTCCTGCAAACAGTGTCGTTCCTATGGATGCGAGCACTTCAATATCGGTGTCTATCAAACCTGTGTTCACCGCCGACCAGTTTGCGCCGTTGTCGGAAGTAACATAAACTCCAACACCTGTTCCGACAAAAAGATTAGTTCCGATTGAAGTAAATGATTCAAATTCACTTGTGCCTGATGTCGGCAAACCCGTATTTACAGCCGTCCATTGAGCATTAGAAATATTATTCAGAAAAAATATTGCAAAAAATAAAATTGCAATTTTTTTCATATTGGATCTGGTTTATGATACAGTGGAAAGTCAGATTGAATCTATTCTCAAACACTTTATTCAACAATTAATTTCCTCACAATATTTGATTCTGCATCGCTCACTCTAACAAAATAAATTCCCTCTGAAAGATTTAGATTAACGATATACTCATTTTTGCCAAAAAGTTTTTCTGTATAAACAATCTCACCAAACACATTTGTTATTTCCAACAATGTTTTTTCTTTCGATGAAGTGTTTTTTATGGTGAAGGTGTTGGTGGTTGGGTTGGGGAAAAGTAATACGGAATATTTATTATCAGCAATTTCCCCGGTGCCTGAACTAAAGCAAAGTGTATTTACTATTCCTCCACTGCCGGTTATTGTTGCGGGGGTAGTTACAATAGTAGGAGATGAAGACACGCTCATTGCAGGGATGCCAACAAGCGTGGAAGGTGGGGTTGTCCAGATGTCTGGAGTCAATTCATTGCATCCACTCCTGCCATTGCTATCGGTTTTTATTAAATAAATAACTGCTCCATAGGTTGGTCCAGTTATTATAATAAAGCCGCCATCGGTAGTTTGTTCAACAGAATAGCAAGCGAGTGCTGGAGATGCTTGTCCAAAAGCATTTGACCAAAGTACGTTTCCGCTGCTGTCGGTTTTTATTAAATGTGAATCCATCTCACCTCCTCCGCCAATAATGTAACCGCCATCTGTTGTTTGCTGAACGGAATTGAAGTTATCATGACTTCCGCCGCCTCCAAAAAATTTTGTCCATAGCGTATCTCCGATGTTGTCCGTTTTTATTAAAAAACCATTACTGCTTTTCATTGCGCTATTATGGTAAGTTCCGGCAATGATATAGCCGCTATCGTAAGTTTGCTGAACGGCGATACCTTCACCGGCATTTCCGTTAAGAAAATATTTTGTCCAGAGTGTATCTCCGATGCTATTGGTTTTTATTAAAAGAACATTGCCATTAGTACCGACAATGATGTAGCCACTATCCGTAGTTTGCTTAATGGAATAAGCGTAATCATAATCTGTTCCCCCAATGGTTTTTGTCCAGAGTGTATCTCCGTTGTTATCGGTTTTTATTAAATATACGTCGACACTCCCCGCTCCGAAACTACTAGTACCTCCTGCAATGATGTAGCCCCCATCGGCTGTTTTCTGGACAGAATAACCCTGTTCCGAATTTATTCCACCAAAGGTCTTTGTCCAGACAGTGTCTCCAATACTATCGGTCCTTATTAAATAAACATCGGCATTGCCTGCCCCGAAACTTGTGGTGTATCCGACCACGATGTATCCGCCATCTGTGGTTTGCTGAACGGAATAACCAACGTCATCATTTATTCCACCAAAGGTTTTTGTCCAGAGTGTGTCTCCAATGTTATTGGTCTTTATTAAATAAACATCACTCGCGCCAGCACCGAAACTATCGATAGTAGCTGCAATGATGTACCCTCCATCGCTAGTTTGCTGAACGCAATATGACCTGTCATTACCATAAGATATTCCGCCAAAAGTTTTCTGAAAAGTAATTTGTGCTGTAACGCCTATTGAAAGTATAATTAATAAAACAACTAATATTTTTCTCATCGATTTCAGTTTGTCGAATCGTTCTACTTCAAACCGATTCTATCTCCTCACCATCTTTCCAGAATAATTATAATTCTTTCCGTCAATATCGGTACCTGTGAATTTATAGAAATAAGTTGCACCAGCTAAAGGTGGCGGGTTCCAGCTTACTCGTTGTGGTCCCATGCCTGCGGGACAATTAGAAATCAGAGAAATTACTTTCCCATCTGTCGTATATATATCGAGACGCATTGCTGAAAGATCTCTTCCCAACTCGTAATAAAATACAGCAGCATCGGCGAAAGGATTCGGACTTGTGTTCACATTATTAATCCATAATCCGCCACTAACCGGAATCATTTTTAATTTGTCGTTGTTGTTTTCGCAGATTTCACACACGCTCATTCCTGCATCGATCTTTGCATAAATCGTTACGAAGTTTGCATCCTTTTCTACCGTATATGGGAAAGTGTATGTCACCTGCTGTGAGGCTGAAAGTGAAGTATATAGTTTTTCCGAAATCAGAACCGTGTCGGATGAACCCGTCAGTCCCGGAGTTGTATATATAGAATAAACTCTCAACCATGCATTATTTACAGGCAAAGGTCCATTAGTTGAAGTGACTGTAAGATTGAGCAAACCTCCGGGATCAACCTCGGTTTTATCGGCTTCAATCTTTGTTACTCTCAGATCGGTTGCCGGGAAAATGAGCGGCTCTCCGTCCGTATATCTGAAGTTTGCAGTGATCGGTTGACCGTTATAACTCACTGTAATACTCGAAATAATTTCGGCTGATGTGAATTGTGCAGAACATATTCCTTCATTCAATCTATAATAGAGATAGAGATCCTTTTTTTCACCCGGCAAATAAGAAGTCATATTTGCATTTACAACCCCATTCGAATATGTGCAATTAGAGGGAAGACTGTCTTTAATAATATTAAACCAATTGCCGCTTTGAATATTCAGGATCGTATTAGTGGCGATGTCGCTACCTTCATTGTCTGTGCTTATTAAAACCTCGACATCTATATATTTACCTTGTTTGAAAGTGAAAACAGAACTGTCTTTTACCGGTTCTCCGTTTATCATGTGCATCGCTTTCTGAATGATGATTCTCGGACCAAAAGGTGTAACTTTAACATCGCCCGCGCATGCTGAATAATGTAATCCGTCATATATATAGTCGAGACATTCGCTCGTGCTGAGTTCCACTGCATTGCCTTCAGGATCGCCTGAAGTATTTATCTGCCCCTGTTCCAACACGAAAATTTTTGCAGTATCTACAGATGGGAATCGGGTGAATGGTGTCATGTTTATGGTTTCTGTGTTAGCTGCCGAATCATAAGAAGAGGCGAGGTGATTATTCATTCCGGAAAAATCCGTATAATTCACATCGTTCATAGACCATTTCACATTTTCAAGACCTTTAAATATAGGAGTTACATTTACCTGCAGATTTTGCAACGCCGCACTTCCAAGCACTAACTTTTCATATTGAAGCGTACCTGTTTTATTCGAAACACAGAATTTTAAATTGGGAACATTATAGCTGATCGCTCCATGATTTGCACCCGTATAATCGAACTTTTGTCCACCGATCGTAAAACCGATGTCGTAAACACCTTTCGGCAAAGATTCATCTATACTGATGAGCACTAAGAAATATGCTCTGCGTGTTGTCTGAATTAAATTCAATGTATTACCCATTTTCACTATCACTTCGTGGTCGGGCTGATTAAATCTCCATCCTGTTGTGAATGAACCAATCTGATCGCCCGAATGAAGAACAGCACCTGTTATAGGATCTGCAACAGCAGGAACCAAGGGACGTGGATAAGCCACATATTCCATCTCCACATGCGTATTGCCAAGACCGGAAATAACCGGTGTGATACTCGTATTGATAAAGTTATCCTCTGTTCCATTTACAACCGTTATCATAGCTTCGATAAATGTTCCGTTCACAACTCTCGGATAAGCTGACAGATCAGGATTTGTACCATCGGCAAGTGGAATTAAGGTCATTGTTTTATGATCAACTACAGGATCTACAATTGTTGAAAGTACATACTCGGGATCTGTCAGACTACACGGGTCTTTGCCACCTCCATAAGTCGTGATAGAAACATCACCATATCCGTTAC
>JAHEYM010000321.1:3214-5156 GCA_023251595.1 Bacteroidota bacterium | reverse complement strand
ATGACACCGGCCGGCAGTCCAATATTTGATGAGGCTCCGTTAAATGAACCGATAGCTATGGGTGCTCCGCTAAATGTGACATTAAAAGCTGTAACTCCGCTACCCAGCAGGACGGTTTGGACCAATTGGGCAGGAGTGAGTCCGTTATTTACGATCAACTGTGCCTTCGCTTTCTGAAGCCCGGGTGAAAGAATACCCGTAACTGCAATCGCTGTTAGAAGTAAAATTCGTTTCATATTATTGGAATTTATGCATTGTTTTGAGGAGGAAGTAATCATAAAATTCAAGAAATGATCATGATTTAATGATCTGTAGTTGACAGACTTAGTCTCCCAACAAAAGTATTAATACTAATTGGATCAAACAATAACCTTCGAACGAAATTAAAATTACTGTGTTCTAAACCAATTTTGATGCTTACTTTTGTTTTAAATTACCGGATCCATGAAAATTCTGAAAAAAGTATTGCTGGTTATTCTATCGATAGTCGTTCTGGCTGTCATTGTTTCCTTCTTTTTACCTTCAAAAGCACACGTAGAAAGGACTTCAGTCATCAGTGCCCCTGTCGAAATCGTTTTCGGAGAAATAAATTGTTTAAAGAATTGGGGGAAATGGTCTCCATGGGACAAGTTGGATACTGCTATGCGCAAGGTCTTCGAAGGTCCGGAATGCGGTGTTGGCAGCAAGTATTCCTGGGAAAGTGACAGACGCGATGTCGGGAAAGGTAACATGGTGATTAAGGAAAGCCAGCCAAACGCAAAAATCTCGATCGATCTGGACTTTTCAGATAATGGAAAGGCTGTGTTCAATATTAAAACCGAAGAAAGCAATGATGGAACAAAAGTAACATGGAGCTTCGAAACTGACGCGGGATGGAACCCCATCGGGCGGTATTTCGGGTTGATCATGGACAAAATGGTGGGACCTGATCTTGTATCCGGTTTGATCAGCCTAAAAGCTGTATCTGAGGCAGAAAAAAATAATTCTTCCACTCCAAAAGAAATGAAAATCGAAACCATGACTGTATTACGTCAGGATATTCTTACCGCGGCTGTAACATGTAAGCCTATGGAGATTGGTCCTCAGTTAGGGAAACTTTATGGTGAAATAGGCATGGTGGCCGGCAAAAACGGTTTGAAACAGGCAGGACCTATGTTCGCAATCTATAATTCATTCTCCCCTGAAAAAGTTGATATGGAAGCCGGAATGGTCACAGATAAACCAGGGAAAAACGAAGGTAATGTGAAAGCTGGTGAAATCAAAGCAGGGAATGTTGTTGTTGGTCATTATTATGGTTCTTACGACAACATGGAACCCGCGCACAAAGCGTTACAAAAATGGGTTGAGGATAATCACAAAAAAATGAGAGGTGCTCCTTGGGAATCTTACGTAACCGATCCCGGACTCGAAAAAAATCCGAACAAAGTTCTCACCGAAATCTATTATCCCATAGAATGAAAAAGTGAGTGAACTTATCAACTCATCAACTTATCAACTTATCAACTAAAAGTGGGCTTTTTTCAAAATTTATTTTCAGGAAGTAAACCGGAAGAGATAGCAGAAATTGATTATTCTGTTCTCGGTGTTGATATGCATTCTCATCTGATTCCCGGAATTGATGATGGAGCACAAACCATGGCAGATTCTATGCTGTTGATTCGTGAATTGCATGATATGGGATTTTCAAGAATTATAACTACTCCACATATCATGGGCGATTCATTTAAAAATACGCCCGAAATAATTAATGCCGGCTTGGATCATGTTCGCGAAGCACTTGAGAAAGAGAATATTCCCGTTAAAATCTCCGCTGCTGCTGAATATTATATAGATGATTTATTTGAAGAAAAACTTAGACAACCGGATTTATTAACACTAGGTGATAAATTTTTGTTGATTGAAGTTTCATATATAAATAAACCCGAAAATTTGTTTTCGAGTA
>JAHEYM010000321.1:0-3204 GCA_023251595.1 Bacteroidota bacterium | reverse complement strand
TTCAATCTATGGGGTTGAAAGTAATTCTCGCCCACCCTGAACGATATCCTTTTTATTATCACGACTTTGATGAATACAAACGAATTCGGGATCTTGGTGTTTTACTTCAGGTAAATACTAATTCGCTTTGCGGATATTACGGCAAAATGGCTAAAGTAATCGGTGAAAAATTTGTAAGTCTCGGAATGGTCGATTTTATCGGTACCGATTGTCATCACATGCGGCATGTAGAAAACCTCAAGCGCTCTCTCCGGGAGAAATCAGTAAAAAAACTGCTGACTTCAGGTGTGTTGATGAATCAGATGCTCGCCTGATTCAGAAGGATTTACTTTTTCAGCTCAGTTTTTTTAGCAGTACTATCCTTTTTGCTCATCGAACAACCCTTCTCCATCTCTTTGCATTCTTTGCTGTCCATTTTGCATTTAGCTGAATCGCCTTTACATTCCATGTCCATTTTGCAACAACCTGGATGGCCCATTTTACACATTCCCGGTCCGCCCATTCCTTCGCAACCTTCCATTGGTCCGCAACCACCCATCATTCCGGGTCCTCCGTGCATTTTCATGATGCATTTTTCCATCTTGCCATTTGGACCGCAATTTCCATCTTTCTTGCTGCACATGTGCCGAAAACCACCGGCGACAGTGCAAATCATAATGAGAAAACCGATGATCACAGGCAACCATCCAAGAATTTTCACAATTCCTCCGATGCCTTCCTTCTTAAGTTTAACCAAGAGATGCAGCGCTGCAACGACCGCGAGTACTTCGATTGCTATTACTATTCCGAAACAAAGTTGTGGACACATAGGTTGTAATTTAGTGATTTGGTTATTCAGTGAATGATGTGCAAATGTACAAAATTTTAATCGATGTATTGTTAATAATAGGTTAAACTTTGGTAGAGACGTTGCGAGAGGGTCAAGAAATTGCATTCAACGTCTCTAAGCACTTGCAATTTCCATTGTGCGGTTTATCTTTTTCACCAAGCCCTGTAATACTTTTCCGGGGCCGACTTCAATAAAAGATGTCGCACCGTCTTTAATCATTCTTTCGACCGACTGTGACCACCTGACAGGAGAGGTTAATTGCATGATCAGGTTTGCCTTGATCCGGACAGGGTCAGTTTCCGGTGATGCATTGACATTCTGATAGATGGGACAAATTGGCGAATCAAAGTGAGTAGAATTAATGACTTCTGCAAGCGCTTTTCTTGCCGGCTCCATCAATGGAGAATGGAATGCGCCACCAACCTGAAGGATTTTTGCCATACGGGCGCCGGCTTTAGTTAATCTTTTGCAAGCTTCTCCAATTCCTGCAACAGATCCGGAAATTACGAGTTGCCCGGGACAGTTGTAGTTCGCAGGCACGACAATTTCACCCGAAATACCTGCACATATTTCTTCCACAATTTTATCGTCGAGTCCTATAATTGCTGCCATTGTTGATGGTTGTGATTCACAAGCTCTCTGCATCGCATTTGCTCTTTGAATCACTAGTTTTAAACCATCTTCAAATGAAAGTGATTTTGCTGAGACGAGCGCAGAAAATTCACCCAAAGAATGACCTGCGACCATTTCGGGAGTCGCGACAGCTTCCCAGTTCTCTTCAAATGCGAGAGCGCTAGTTGTGTTTCTTACGTTGGGAAGAATAACCGAATGCAAAAAGATTGCAGGTTGAGTAACTTTTGTTTGTTTCAGATCTTCGTCAGTTCCGGAGAACATGATGTCAGAAATCCGGAAACCGATAATCGAATTCGCTTTTTCAAATAGTGCTTTTGCGAGTTCATTCGTTTCATAAAGTTCTTTTCCCATTCCGGGAAACTGTGAGCCCTGTCCGGGAAATATGTGCGCTATCATTATGTTATTAGGGATTGTAATAGAAATGCAAAGATACTATCGAGTTAGACAATTTTTTCTTTTTCGACATTATTCATTATCTTTGCACCCGCAAAAAGATAAACGATGCAAACGCAAACCGCAGAAAAAACGATGACTCGTAAAGATAACTATGTGAAATTCAAGGTGAAAGACCTTAACCTGGCCGAGTGGGGCAGAAAGGAAATGACTCTCGCCGAGGCAGAAATGCCAGGTTTGATGGCAATCCGAAAAGAATTTGGTCCTTCAAAACCATTGAAGAATGCACGGATCGCAGGTTGTCTTCACATGACGATTCAAACCGCAGTACTCATTGAGACTTTGGTTGAGTTGGGTGCCGAAGTAACCTGGTCTTCTTGCAATATCTTCTCTACTCAAGACCACGCTGCTGCTGCAATTGCTGCTGCCGGAATCTCTGTCTATGCCTGGAAAGGAATGAATGAGGAAGAATTCAATTGGTGTATCGAGCAGACTCTGTTCTTTGGTGATGAAGGTAAACCCCTCAATCTTATCCTTGATGATGGAGGCGATTTAACAAATATGGTTCTTGATCTTTATCCTGAATTGGTTTCCGGAATAAGAGGAATCTCCGAAGAAACAACAACAGGGGTTCATCGTCTTTACGAGCGTATGGCACATGGAACACTTGCTCTGCCCGCGATAAATGTGAACGATTCGGTTACAAAATCGAAATTTGATAATAAGTATGGTTGTCGTGAGTCACTCGTTGATGGAATTCGTCGCGCCACGGATGTGATGATTGCGGGAAAAGTAGCTGTAGTTGCCGGTTATGGTGATGTTGGTAAAGGTTCAGCACAATCGCTCAGTGCTGCCGGAGCCCGCGTAATTGTGACAGAAATCGACCCTATTTGTGCGCTACAGGCTGCTATGGAAGGATACGAAGTAAAAAGGATGGATGATGCTGTTAAATTGGCTGATATCGTGGTAACAGCGACAGGAAATTGTCAGGTCATTACTGAAAAACATTTCCGTAGTATGAAGGATAAAACTATTGTTTGCAACATCGGTCATTTTGATAATGAAATCGATATGGCTTGGTTGAACAATACTTATGGAAGTACCAAGAACACAATCAAACCTCAGGTTGATATGTATACCATCAACAGTAATAATGTGATCATTCTCGCAGAAGGTCGTTTGGTGAATTTAGGATGTGCAATGGGTCATCCTTCTTATGTAATGTCGAATTCATTTTCAAACCAAACATTGGCTCAATTGGAACTTTGGACAAAACACGGGAAGTACGAAAACAAAGTTTATGTACTCCCAAAACACCTCGATGAGAAAGTAGCAAGATTGCATTTAGA
>JAHEYM010000320.1 GCA_023251595.1 Bacteroidota bacterium | reverse complement strand
ATCGGTTAAAATAAAAACGATGCCTGAATTACAAGCAGACGCTCAAAAGAAAATTGAGAAGAATACAGAAGACTGGTTTAAACGCTTGTCTAAACAGACCAGAAATGAAAGACTCTGTTCTTTCTTAAATTCTGTCGTGAATGTATTTGATCCGCACTCGGAATTTTTTGCCCCACGCGAAAAAGCAAATTATGATATTATGATGTCAGGTCAACTTGAAGGTATCGGTTCTCAACTTCAGGAAAAAGATGGCTTTATAAAAATCACGAGTATTGTACCCGGAAGTCCCTCTGCTCGTTCCGGTATTTTGAAAGCCGGAGATATTATTCTGAAAGTCGGTCAGGGAGATAAAGAACCGGTCGATGTTGTTGACATGAAATTGGATGATGCCGTTCAATTAATACGAGGAAAAAAAGGAACGGAAGTTCGTCTCACTATTAAGAAGGTGGATAATTCTATTCTCGTTGTTCCTTTAATCCGCGATGTTATTGTGCTCGAAGAAACTTACGCGCAATCATGGATTCTTCAACAGTCTTCCAATAAATATGGTTATATCCGTTTACCTTTATTCTATGCTGATTTCACTAAATCGGGTTCACGAAGCTGTGCTGAAGATGTAAAAAAAGAAATTGAAAAACTGAATAAAGAAAATGTAAAAGGTATCGTGCTCGACCTGCGCGATAATGGTGGCGGCTCATTGAGAGATGTCGTGGAGATGGCTGGTTTATTTATTAAAAAAGGTCCGATCGTTCAGGTTAAATCCCGTGGTGGTTCTCCGTATATATTAGAAGACACGGATGCTGATGTTCAATTTTCGGGACCTCTCGTGGTGATGGTTAATTCTGCCAGCGCATCTGCTTCCGAAATTATGGCAGCTGCGATGCAGGATTATAAAAGAGGAATTATCGTCGGAACTCCGACTTATGGAAAAGGAACTGTCCAGAGAATATTTAATATGGATGATTATGTAAACGGTGCATCCGATTCTTTGAAACCATTAGGTTCGGTAAAAATTACAGTGCAAAAATTTTATCGCATCAATGGTGGCGCAACTCAATTAAAAGGAGTGACTCCTGATATTATTCTGAAGGATCAATACAGTTATATCGATCTCGGAGAAAAAGAATCCGATTATCCAATGGCTTGGGACGAAATTCCTTCTGTGAAATATGAGACATGGTCGACACCTGCAATTAATTATCAGAAAATTAAAGATGCTGAAGCGTCAAGGGTGAAGAAAAATGACACATTCAAAATGTTGGATGATAAAGCAAAGGAGTTAAAACATGAACAGGATAATACGCTTGTCAATCTTAAACTCGATAAATTCAGAGTTGAGCAAAAGAAGAATAAAGAGAATCTTAAAAAATTCGAGTTGCCCGATCAACCCATTCAGGGAATGAATGTAATTAATGCAGCTGCCGACACAGCGTATATACATGCGGACACAACAAGAATCACGCGAAATAAAGATTGGTTGAAAGTTCTGTCGAAAGATCCTTATATTTTCGAGGTGACCAATATTCTTGGCGATATGCAATAGAGTAGGGCAGTGGCTCTATTTCTTTCGGATGATGAGCAGCGGAATATGAATCCGGTGTCTGACGCCGTCAACTGTGGTTCCGAATAAAATATCTTTCAGAATATGGTGTCCGTGTGCACCCATTACTAAAAGGTCTGCATTATATTCATTCACCAGAATTGGAATTTGTTTTTTTGGATTTCCATAACCCAAAACTGCTCTCGTATTATATCCGGCTTTATGCATCATCTGTTCGTACTTCGATAATTCTGCAAAATCGGAAGCCGATTCGTAATCGCGGATTTCTTCATTCATCACCAATGCGCCGGCTGACTCAACTATATGTATGAGCAAATATTCTGCGTCCTTACCTCCTTGTTTTGTAGCAGACGAAATTGTCTCCGCATCCATCGATGAAAAGTCTATCGTGATTGCAATTCGTTTATAAGAAGGAGCATCCGCAAAGTTTACTTTTAATGCGCCGCCATGTGGGGTCTTCTGTAAGATCGATTTATTTTTCATGACCACAGGTCTTAGTATTACATATAATAATAGTATCGCTCCGCCGGTAATAACAGGAACAACAGTAATATAATAAATCCATGCATCTTGTCCCGCATTCTCAATCCATTCCATCACGGTTAATCCAATTAAACGTGCGTTGAGTAAGAGAATAATTGTTGCGAATGACCAGGCAGTTATTTTTGTCCATATTCCAATCACAAATGTTCCCATCTTTTTTTTATCACTCACGAAATGTATGAGTGGGATTACTGCAAAGCCAAGTTGCAAACTCAAAATCACCTGACTTAGTACAAGCAATTTCATAAGTGAAGCCTCTCCGAGTAACAATATAGTTAAGAGTGCGGGGATGATGGCAAGCATTCTTGTCAACATTCTTCTGATCCATGGTTGAATTCTCAGATTCAGATATCCTTCCATTACAACTTGTCCCGCCAACGTTCCTGTGATTGTTGAGCTTTGTCCCGCGCAAATTAAAGCGATTGCAAAAAGAACCGGTGCCCAGTTTGTTCCGAGCATGGGTTGCAGAAATTTATGTGCTTCACGGATATCACTTACTTCAAACATCCCATTTTTATAAAAGGTAGAAGCCGCGAGAACGAGAATAGCACAATTCACGAAGAATGCCAGATTCAACGCGATGGCGGAATCTGCAATATTATATTTGATAGCTTTTTTAATCTCCTTTTCTGTGCGCTCAATTTTGCGTGATTGAACAAGCGATGAGTGTAAATATAGATTATGTGGCATCACGGTGGCGCCGATAATTCCGATAGCTATATATAGAGCTGTCGGACCCGCTAAAGTTTTGCTTTCCGGAAAACCGGGAATAAATCCTTTCACGAGTTCTCCCATATCGGGTCGTGCGAATATCATTTCAACCAAAAAAGACAAACCGATTAAAACAACGAGAGAAATAATATATGCCTCCATTTTTCTGATTCCATAATTAATAAGGAAGAGCAGAAAAAAAGTATCAAGTACCGTGAGACAAACACCGATAGGCAAGGGGAGACCACACAAAAGTTGCAGACCGAGCGCCATTCCCAATACTTCAGCCAGATCGCAGGCAACAATTGCAATTTCAGCCAGAATCCAAAGTAAAAAATTTACAACAGGAGTGTATGCCTGACGGGAAGCCTGTGCGAGATCAAGTCCACGAACCAATCCCAATCTTGCACTTAAGCTTTGTAATACCAGCGCCATGATATTACTCAGGAGAAGTACCCAAATAAGTTTATAACCAAAACCACTGCCGCCAGCAATGTCTGTTGCCCAGTTACCGGGGTCCATGTAACCGACACTTACGAGGTAGGCGGGACCCATAAAAGCAAAAAACTTTTTCCATTTACTGTTTTTTGCAGAAATGTTTACGCTCGAATTAATCTCCCCGAGCGAAGGTGATGATTTAAACCTTTTCATTTCTGATACTCACTAAAATATTTGATGCAACCAAACTGCTTATATATGTTTCTTCGCCGCGGTTAATGCTGATAATGCATGATCCATCAAAATCGAGCATCCTCAATAATTTTATTTCTTTACCCGGTGTCAGTTTCAACATTTCGAGATGACGCAGAAAAGGGGAGGTGTGATCAATTACGCCCGTCATGATCGCAGTTTGTTTTATCTGCATCTCTTTAATTGTGGTTCTTGATATCCGGCTTAATCTTCCTTTTGAATCAGGAATCGGATCTCCATGCGGATCAAATTTCGGAAATCCGAGAAATTTATCCAGACGTTTTACGAGTTCTTCGGAATTGATATGTTCGAGTTCTTCGGCGATATTGTGAATCTCATCCCATTTGAAATGCAATTTTTCAGTGAGAAAAACTTCCCACAAACGATGTCTCCTTACGATAGCCCATGCCACTTTGGTACCACGCGCTGTTAAACGAACTCCCTGATACTTTTTATAATGAATCAGTTTTTTCTGCGACAGTTTGCGGATCATATCAGTAACAGTGGCTGCTTTTGTTCCCAATCTGAACGCGATGGCATTCGTTGAAACAGCATCCTCCGATTGTTCGGAAAGTTTCAGAATGGTTTTTAAATAGTTCTCTTCGGTGAAGGAATGTCCCGCATCGACTATAGTTGATTCCTTTTTTGGTGAAGTTCGCGTGTTGATGGCTGCCATGCTAGTTTGCCTTGTCTGTAAATTAATATTTGGCAAAGGTAATAAAATGTTTAGACAAGTCGAAATTTAAGTTTAGAATATACGGAAGATGATACAGAGAGCGGGCACGCCCAAATCTTAATGCTTCCCCGCCACCTTTAGATAATCGAGATAATACAAAACTTTTAATGATACCGTATTGGTTTGAAAAGCTCTCAGCGTAGCGTCGAGATTATCGAAATACTTTGGTATAACTTGTTGATCGTCTTTTGAAATCTCATTTTTATAAGATAGCGTGAATAAACTACCCGGTGCGAACTTCCACGAAAAAATTAAATCGACATTAAAGTAATTGGTGTTGAAATCGTTTTTCTCTTTATATATATCATTTTTCGATAATCTTCCGTCATCCAGTAATGTGAAATATTTGCTATAGACGCCATTCGAGAAATAATGCCGAACATTGAGACTTAATGAAATGTCGTTCCTGAAAATATATTTCAATAGAAAACTATTCGTAACGACATTCACTATTCTCTCACCAAAAATAATATTGCCGCTCGAATCGAAATTTGCAAATCCGATGTCATTGACTGACCTGCTGATCGACAAATTTGGTCTCAGCGATAATTTATTATTCAATCTTAAAATCGGACCGATCGAATAATTAACTCCCGTACCATTATTTTCCGGAACTTTTGAATAACTCGCTGAAGCATCGACAGCAATTTTGCATTTGTAATTGCTGCTGATCATAAATGATACATATTGCTGTGCAGGTGTGATGTAATATCTCCCGGCTACTCTCGGTTCATAGTAGTCAGCCCCGGATTCCATTGCTCCGACTTCAATATCAAAACCGTAATAATTCCTGAATACCGTAAACCAGTTCGCACTGTAATTCATACCCATTTTTTTTAGCGTCGTGTCGTTAAAAGTTTCGGACGCATTCAAATAAAGATAGGTTTCCTTCATAATCCACCAGGGATTATACATATTATATG
>JAHEYM010000023.1:6004-18250 GCA_023251595.1 Bacteroidota bacterium | reverse complement strand
ACTAACTTTTTCATCAAATTGAAGTAATTTGGATCTCAAAGAATTAATCGAACGTTTTCATAAAGATGTTCGAATTGAACCCATTGTCGGTTTCTGTGAAAAACATGATTCCGGAAGGATTCTATTGAAAGGTCTTACCGGTTCTTCTTCATCTTTTATTGCAGGATCAGTCGCCACTCAAACAAATTGTTCGCACATTTTTGTCCTCAACGATAAAGAAGATGCGGCGTATTTTCTCAATGATCTCGAAAATGTTTTCAAAGAGGAAACATGGCTTTTCTTTCCTTCAACGTACAAAAAACCATACAGTCTTCACGAAGCAGATTCTGCCAATATTCTTGAACGCGCCGAAGTACTCAACCATATTTCAAAAGCAAAATCGAGGACATTAATTGTTACTTATGCCGAAGCATTAAACGAAAAAGTTGTTACCCGTCAAACGCTCAAAACAAATACGCTCGATGTTCGTGTTGGTGATAAAATCGGAATTTCATTTCTAACCGATTTTCTCACTGAATATGGGTTTGAACGAACAGATTTTGTTTATGAAGCGGGACAATTCGCACAACGCGGTGGAATTCTCGATGTATATTCTTTTGCGAATGAATGGCCATATAGAATTGAATTTTTTGGTGACGAAATTGAATCGATACGATCCTTCGATCCTGCTGATCAGCTCTCTCAAACGAAACTGGCTTTCATCACTATTATTCCGAATGTGCAAACTACTTTGTTGGAAGAAAGTCGCGAATCATTTCTCGATTTTATTTCTGATGATACTTGTTTCTGGTTCAGGAATATAGACTCGGCACTTGGTATCATGCAATCAGGTTATGAGAAAGCTTGTGAGCTAACTGTTCACCCCGATGAAGCTTTTTCTCATATCGTTCCCTCACAAATGTTTGAATCGGGTGAATCGATCTTTGATTCGCTTTCAAAATTTAATCAGGTTTTATTCGGAATTACAGATCCTGAAAATCTTCCGATATATAATTTTAATACTTCACCCCAACCTTCCTTCAACAAAAATTTTGACCTGTTATCACAGGATCTCAAAAAAAATATTTCAAAACAATATAAAAATATAATATTCTCTGACACTCCTCGTCAGGTTGAAAGACTTCACGCAATTTTCAAAGATATTCAGATTCATAAACCCGGCACCGATCCCGAAGAAGTTCCTTTCTTTACAGTGCTTTTACCTATTCATGAGGGATTTGTTGATCATGAGCTGAAATTAGTTTGCTATACTGATCATCAGATTTTTGATCGCTATCATCGCTTCCGTCTGCGTACTGCTTATGCACGTCGTGAGGCGATTACCCTTCGCGAATTATATGATCTCAAACCGGGAGATTTTGTAACACATATCGATCACGGTATCGGGCGTTTCGCGGGACTCGAGAAAATGGATGTGAATGGAAAAGTTCAGGAAACCATCCGGCTCGTTTATAAAGACAACGATATTTTATATGTCAGTATTCACGCGCTTCACCGCATTTCTAAATATACAGGTAAAGACAGTGCTGCACCAACTTTAAGTAAATTAGGTTCGAATGCCTGGTCGAATTTAAAACAGAAAGCGAAGAAAAGAGTAAAAGATATTGCCGGCGATTTAATTAAATTATATGCACAACGCAAACAGAAAAAAGGATATGCTTTTGCTCCCGATACTTATTTTCAACATGAATTGGAAGCTTCTTTTATATATGAAGATACTCCCGATCAATTAAAAGCTACACAAGATGTAAAGAAAGACATGGAACGCTCAATGCCTATGGACCGTCTTGTTTGTGGTGATGTTGGTTTTGGGAAAACAGAGATTGCAATTCGCGCAGCATTTAAAGCGGTCGCGGATAGTAAGCAAGTTGCGATATTGGTTCCGACGACAATTCTGGCACTTCAACATTACAATACTTTCCGTGATCGGTTAAAAGAATTTCCATGTACAGTCGATTATATAAATCGTTTTAAATCGGCAGCCAAACAAAAAGAAACTTTAAAAAAACTTGCTGATGGAAAAATAGATATAATTATCGGAACACATCGTTTACTTGGCAAAGACGTTAAATTTCATGATCTCGGATTAATGATCGTAGATGAAGAACAGAAATTTGGTGTGACAGCGAAAGAAAGATTAAAATCATTTAAAATAAATGTTCATACACTTACATTAACCGCAACTCCGATTCCAAGAACGTTGCAATTTTCTTTGATGGGTGCGCGCGATCTTTCCATCATGAATACACCGCCTGCCAATAGATATCCCGTCACTACCGAGATTCACACCTTCAATGAAAAAATAATTAAAGAAGCAATTGATTATGAAGTTTCTCGCGGTGGACAAGTATTTTTTGTACATAATAGAATTCAGGGGATTCATGATATTGCAGCGATGATTTCAAGAATTTGTCCCAAAGTGAGAATCGGTGTAGCACATGGGCAAATGGATGGTGATAAACTCGAGGAGATTATGCTCGATTTTATCGGTGGTGAATATGATGTACTTGTCAGCACATCCATTATCGAAAACGGTTTGGATATTCCAAATGCAAATTCAATTATTATCGATCAGGCGCATCATTTTGGGTTAAGCGATTTACATCAGATGCGGGGTAGGGTAGGGCGTTCGAATAAAAAATCATTTTGTTATTTACTTGCACCACCACATACACTGCTTACATCCGAAGCAAAACAAAGATTACGGGCTATTGAAGAATTCGCCGGACTTGGAAGTGGTTTCAGTATTGCACTTCGCGATCTCGATATTCGTGGAGCAGGAAATTTACTTGGTGCTGAACAAAGCGGATTTATTTCTGAAATTGGTTTCGAAACATATCAAAAAATTCTCGACGAAGCATTATTCGAATTAAAAGAAGAAAATCCAGGTTTATTTGATGAACCGGATGATGAAGTTACTTCACGACGAAAATTAAATGATGCTCATCTCGCAGGATATATTCAGGATTGTATGATCGATACAGATATGGAAATATTAATTCCGGATGAATATGTCGAAAATATGAAAGAAAGAGTTGCATTATATAAACAGATCGATGATCTTGAAAATGAAGATGCTCTGTCAAAGTTTGAAGAAAATCTTCGCGATCGTTTTGGTGCAATTCCGAAACAAGTCCGGGAATTATTAAATGCGGTTCGTTTACGTTGGTTGGCGATGAAAATCGGATTCGAAAAAATTGTACTGAAAAATCAGCGTTTTACCGGATATTTTATTGCAAATAAAAATTCACCGTTTTTCTCATCTCCGGTTTTTCTGCAGGTAATGCAATACGTTGGTCAAAATCCCAATGGATGTCGGATTAAGGAGTCGAACGACAAATTATCCCTCATCTTTACCAACACTTCTTCTATTGATCATGCTTTACAGAGATTAAGAATCATGATTGGCACCTTTCCAACATCCTGAGAAAAGCAATTTTATCACATTTGTTCCGTTTTCACGCGATCCGAAATGATTCCGGACTGTTTCATTGAGTGTCATTAAATATCTAAATTTGCAATCCCGAATCGATTTCCAAATATCCCGTTAGCTTAGTGATGAAATTGTTGTTGAAATTAGTCCTTTTTTGTTGCCTGATGTTCGTCACATCCGAAGGAATTGCTCAAACCGCAACCGTTAGGGGTACCGTCAGAGATAGTGTCGGACATCCCTTGACCGGAGCTACGGTTTCTGTCTTTGGAACAAGTCTCGGAACGTCGACAGATTCAAGTGGCTATTATCTTCTGGTTATTCCGGCAGAACAATCGGTTAAAATTATGTTCTCACATTTAAGCCTTGCAACCGACTCAGTTACATTAAATCTCGAAAATCACAAGGAGATGGTGCTCGACAAAGTACTCAAAAAAAGAGTCAATGAACTGCCAATATATGTGATTCACGATGTTTACCACAACCCAACCATGGTTCCGATGGACCCGATTCACGCGCTGGTTATTCCGGGGCCCGGTGGTAATTCTGTCGAAAATCTGATAAAAACCTCGCTTGGAGTTGCTTCCAACAATGAACTTTCATCCCAATATAATGTTCGTGGTGGAAATTATGCAGAGAATCTGCTTTATGTGAATGGAATTGAAATTTACAGACCCATTCTGCCGCGTTCAGGTCAACAGGAAGGGCTGAGTTTTATCAATGCAGACATGGTGGATAAAATTCAGTTTTCGGCAGGCGGGTTCGAAGCACAGTATGGCGATAAATTGTCATCGGTTCTTGATATTACCTACAAAAAACCGGATTCACTTGCAGTAGATGTAAGTTTGAGTCTGTTGGGAGAAAGTATCACACTTGAAGGAACCAACAAACGAAAGGAGCCAAAACATAAGTTCACATATATATTTGGAGCCCGCCGGAAAACGAATTCATATATATTAAATTCTCTCGATACAAAAGGTGCTTACCGACCATCTTTTCTTGATTTGCAGGGGTATATGACTTACGTTTTAAATCCACGTTGGGAATTAACCGCACTTGGCAATTTTGCATCAAATCAATTCAGTCTGGTACCGGAGAACCGTGAAACAACACTCGGAACGGTAAGTCAGGCCTTGAAGTTATCTATATACTTCGATGGACAGGAAGCAGATCAAACACAAGCTGAAACAGCAGCATTGACTGCAATTCACACTTCGCTAAGTGATAAAACAAGATTAAAATTTATTGCATCACTTTTTCAATCGCATGAAAAAGAGGCTTTCGATATTCTCGGGCAATATTATCTCGATAAATTGGAAAATGATTTTGGTTCCAAAAATTTCGGTGATGTGAAATTCAATCTTGGCGTCGGCTCATTTCTTTCTCATGCCAGAAATTATCTCGATGCAAATGTATATAACTTCGAACATAAAGGTACTCATAAAATTAAACACGGAGAATTATTATGGGGAATTAAATATCAACACGAAGTAATTGATGATAAACTGAACGAATGGAACATGATCGATTCAGCGGGCTATGTACTTCCGATAAATGATTCAGCATTAATTTTACAGGATCAGGTGGGAAATCATATTAATCTCCAATCGAATAGATATTCCGGTTATTTTCAAACAAATAAAAGTTTTGGCGATGATAGCACAACAATGTATAATATTTTTGCCGGAGTCAGAGCACAGTATTGGGATTTTAATCAACAATTGGTCGTTAGTCCGCGTGTAACATTTGCCGTCGTTCCGCATTGGAAAAAATCCTGGACTTTCCGTGCTTCTGCAGGGTTGTATTTCCAACCTCCTTTCTATCGCGAATTACGTGATTTATCCGGAAATATTCACCCTGAAGTAAAAGCTCAGGAATCAATTCACTTCGTGGTAGGAGGGGAAAATAAATTCAAAGCGTGGGACAGACCTTTTGTTTTTATTGTTGAAGGATATTACAAAATATTAGATCAGATCGATCCCTATAAAATTGATAACGTAAGAATTCGTTATCTCGCAAATAATAGTGCTCATGGTTTTGCCCGTGGTATCGATATGCGTATTAATGGTGAATTTGTTAAAACAGTTGAATCGTGGGCTAGCCTCTCCGTGATGCAAACAGAAGAAGATATAGTAGGCGATTATTATGTAAAAAAATATAACAAAAATGGGGATGAAATTATTCCGGGATATACAATTGATAATGTTGCTACGAGAATAGATACAATACATCCGGGTTATATTCCGCGTCCTGCCGATCAGCGAATCAGTTTCACACTTTTCTTTCAGGATTATCTGCCCCGATTCCCAACCTACAAAATGCACTTGAATTTAATTTTCGGTACGGGCGTTCCGTTCGGACCTCCGGGCATCGATCGCTACAAAGACATATTCAGGATGCCACCATACAGAAGAGTTGACATCGGTTTCTCCAAACAGATCATTGGCGATAATGTAAAAAAACCACTACACATTAAAGTATTCAAACATCTGAATTCAATGTGGTTCAGTCTCGAAGTATTTAATTTGCTTCAGGTTCCGAATGTTGTTTCGTATCTTTGGGTCGCAGATGTGAATGGAACTAAATACGCAGTTCCGAATTATCTAACATCCCGCCAATTAAATGCACGATTAAATATCCGCTTCTGAAAAATCCATGGAGACGTTTCATGATCGGTGAGACGTTTCGTGAAACGTCTCTACCTGCGTATTCATTAAATTATTAAATTTGTGATGAATTCATGAGAAAACTGCTCGTCCTCTCGATCATAACAATCGCCATTCTAACGCTCATAAACGCGTGCAGACGACCTTTCGATCCTTTCGAAGCGAACAACTCAGGTCATGCTGATTTTACAAAGTTTGTAGCGATTGGCGGCGATTATATGGCTGGTTATATGGATGGCGCATTATATGCCGCAGGACAGGAAAATTCAGTGGGAAATCTTTTGGCTACGCAATTTATTAAGTATGCAAAACTCGATGCTTTCAGACAGCCCACAGATTCGCTTCAGCATGGTTTCGGATTTAATCTTGGAGGTTCAAAACCTGATTTTTGGACAGAATTTCATCTCGGTAATAAAACCGATTGTCAGAATGTCACTTCTTTATTTCCTTTAAATGATTCACTATTTGTGAATTCAAGTCCGGCAATGCAGGGGAATCTTGCTCATATATTAGGTTTTTTTCAGAATGAATCTGTTCCAGGTGCAAGGGTGACGGATTATCTGGACCCAAGTTTTAGTACGAATTATTATTTTTTTGGGAGAAGTCCGTATTTCCAGCGATTTGCACATATACAGGGTAATTCGACAATGATCGGCGATGCGTTGGCTCAGAGCCCTACGTTTTTTGCACTCTGGCCCGGAATGGAAGATGTTTATAATTATGCACTTCGTGGTGGAAAAAATCAGACTATTACTGATTATGCAGCTTTTGATGCGGCCCTGGATAAAGCACTTGATACATTAACACATTTCGGTGCAAAAGGTATTTTAGCAAATATTCCAGATATTTCCTGTTATCCGTTTTTTACATTAATTGATCCGATGGGAGTGGTTCTGAATGATTCTCTCGCCACTTTATTAAATTCGCTTTCGCAAAATTATTATAATTATCAGGTGGGCGCAAATGGGTTTCTTATTTCTGATTCAACGCAATCACCACACCCAAACAGATTAATGCATACCGGCGAATATGTGTTATTATCTGTGCCTACCGATTCTCTTAAATGTAATTATCTCGGGGTTTTCGATACCATCCCAGGACAATATATTTTAGATCATTTTGAAATTGATAATATCAAAAATGCCATTTCTCATTTTAATAGTAAAATAGCTTCATTAGGAGCTAAATATAATTTACCTATCGTCGATATGAATTCTTTTTTTAATAGGGTGAAGACGGGATATATGTTTAATGGAATTGATTTCACTTCATCATTTATAGAAGGTGGATTTTTCTCGCTCGATGGTTTTCATCCAAACGGAAGAGGATACGGGTTGATCGCGAACGAATTTATCAGATCAATAAATTCCTTTTACAAAGCTACGATCCCGGAAATAAATATATCAGATTTACCTGGCATTATTTTTCCCTGATTTCATCACTGAATCATTTTTCGTTACCATCTTGAAATCAAGTGCGTCTGAAACTTTGGTGTAATCATTTCTGATTTTGTTTCGGATGAGATTCATCCCTTTTGCATCAAAAGAATCGTTTTGTAACGCGAAAAGAACCAGCAATTCAAATGCAGTCGATAGCATCCAGTCAACCTCGCTGTTATAACCGCAAACTCCCAGTGATTTGGTTTTCTTCAACAAATCAGTGATTCTGCGTTTTGGAATGGAGAGCACCTGACAAGCCGCGAAAAACATAAATCGGTTCCGGCATTTGTTTTCAAGTACGTCTGCCAACTCTCCCAGTTCGAGTGTCTCGTTCGTGTTAATCTGAAATTCACCCGGTCTGCCATGAAATGCAAAGTACAGAATCGGATACGATTTATAGGTACTCTGAGTCCATTTGAGAAGAAGATAGGTCACTTCCTCTTTCGTCGCACATTTATGATGAATATATCTGATTTTTTCCTGTTTCTCGAGAAGATTGAGAATAGGTTCGACTGTAGATTTACGGTTCAGACGTTTCTCCCAATGACCCTCCAGACAAAATATTCCCTTCGTTCGCATAAGGATTTAAGTATAAAATATCCCCAAAAGCGGGGCTCAAAGGTAGGAATTGCGGAAGGAATAAAAAAGCGGGAAGAACAATTCTTCCCGCTTTTATAAAGCTATTGATTATCAGTTACTTATTTCAATTAAAAATGAATTTTTTGGTCGATCTGCCTTTGCTATTGGTCAGATTCAGACAGTAAATACCCGAACTGAATCCTTTCCTGTTGATTTGGAAATTTCTCCCGGTCTGATTCTCAGCTTTTTCAACGACTCTACCCAAATGATCGATAATTTCATAAGAATATGGAAGATTGCCTGTATTGGAGAGACTGACAGTGAGGGAGTTGAAAGTAGGAATAGGGAAAATGTCGATCGACATTTCATTGTTCTTTATATCAGCAATACCTGCAGGATAGCAGTCAAGGTGACGATATAGGAAATCGGCTACATAAGTAACAGTTGAATCCATGTATGCCTGAGATGCCACGTAAGGAACATGATCTTGCCCATACCATAGGTGCAGCCAACTTTCAGTTCCGTTTGTCTGAGCTGCAGAATCGATAGACCAGGAGCCGTAGACCTGCATAATTGGGAATACGCCACTCAGATAAATAATTGCTGTATTATAAGGAACAGTATTGTCTGCCGTTCCGTGCATACTGCAAAGAGGTTTGTCATGTGGTTCTAGCCATGCAGCATCGCCAAGTGCACCGCAAAGATTCACACAAGCTCTGAAATCGCTGCTGAAACCGGGGTGACCGCTGTTCCCTTCAAGGTTACCGAGAGCAACAGTATCAACCCATGAGGGAATTTCTGACGGTTTGTTAAGATACGCAGCGTGGAGTGCAGTAAAGGCACCCGCAGAACTTCCACCCATGAAAACCTGAGCCGTATCAATACCATAAGTTGTGGCATTTTCGCGGAAGAAACGCACTGCTGCTTTTGCATCCTGTACGGCGCGTACGACCGCTGCCGTAGCGGTGGTTTGGTTTGGTGGAATCGTGATTCCTAATCTGTAATTAATTGAGCAACAAACATAACCGCGTTTTGCGAAACGTTGCGACAATGCAGTAACATCCGGATCATTTTTCGTTCCTCCGATAAAGGAACCACCGTGAATCCAAACGATCAGAGGTCTTTGCGTGAGTGTATCGGCTGCAGGTTCGTAGAAATCGAGGGAGAGTGTAACCGTATTACCATTCATATCGAGATTTGACCCGAAGGTGATGTTCGACGTTGTGGTGACTGTTGGGAATGTTTCATTCTGATATCTCCCGTTGCACTGCGCGAAAGTTCCGGCGATAGCAACAAAAGATAAAGCGGTGATGAGAAGTAATCTTTTTTTCATGTGGGTAGGTTTTGGGTTGAAAGAGACCACGAATATACGGAAAGGGAATTAACAATTAACAATGAACAATTAACAATGTTAGAATTTGGAGATAAATGAAGGGATTGCAGAGGCGTTGCATGCAACGACTTGATGCGTTGCTGGGTTGATGGGTTGATGGGTTGATGGGTTGATCGGTTTAGAATGTTCCGGAGGAACATCCAATATTGTAGCCCTGGAATTTATTCAGGGGTGAGATGCGATGCAGCCAATTTTCTCGCTAAAAATCCGGGTTTTCAAATTTATTTTCACCAAAACCCCCATAAACAAAGGATTTCAGAAGAAAATATTGCGAATCTTTATGTTAAATAGACTTTTTCGAAAAAATACTCGTAAGTATCTGACAATCATCAATTAACCAAACCGCAAAATCATCAAATGAAGCTGTGGAGCGGATCTTATTAACATTTATATGCGGAAATGTTAATAAAATTAAGCCTTTCAGCAGGAAGAAAGTTAAAAAAACATTTGGTAATGCGGGTTTCAGCACATTATCTTTGCAAGACCATTATCATTCATACATCTTAAACAACTAAAAATTACAAAATGAACAAAGGAGATTTAGTTCAAAAAATGGCAGCAGATGCCAAAATCACCAAAGGACAAGCACAAGATGCTTTGGATTCCTTTATCAACACAACCGGAGTTGCTCTGAAAAAAGGCGACAAAGTTACGTTGGTAGGATTCGGAACTTTCAGCGTTTCTAAAAGAGCTGCTCGTAAAGGCCGTAACCCACAAACAGGGAAACCAATTAACATCGCAGCGAAAAAAGTTGCGAAGTTCAAAGCTGGCGCTGAACTTGCCAAAAAGGTGAAGTAATTTTTGCCAATTGATTGAAAGCCCTCTCGTCACCGACGAGGGGGCTTTTTTTTGACACTATTATGACAAAACAAGCCCATTACATGACCTAAGTCAGACATTCGACAGAAAGGCGCTGCCTACCTTTGTTGCCTAAACTTAAAGATCATGTCCTCACCCAAACTCATCACCGCACTTGCAATTGGAATTTCTCTTTTTTCCATAAAGAATCACCATTCGACCCTTCAACGTATAAACTCTTCAACTCTTCAACTTTTCAACTCTTCAACCGGTGGAGGTGATTCTGCAAGTAAATCCCTTCTACATTACGATCTCGAGAAGCATATCAAAAATATTAAACAACTGACTTTCGATGGCGATAATGCCGAGGCATATTGGAGCTTCGACAGTAAAAAACTGATCTTTCAGGCGACAAACCCCAAGTGGTCGGCATCATGCGATCAGATTTTCTATTATGACATAACTAAAGGACAAAGCATGGATGCCATTCCTCCAAAACTTATCAGTACCGGAATGGGCAGAACAACGTGTTCTTATTTCCTTCCCGGAGATTCTACTATATTATATGCATCAACTCATCTTGGTTCCAAAGAATGTCCGATGCCACCAGAACATCGGAAAGATGGAAAATATGTCTGGGCAGTTTATCCTGACTTTGATATTTTCGTTGCTGGACTTGACGGTAAAATCATTAAACAACTTACGAATTCACCCGGTTACGACGCCGAAGCAACTGTTTCACCCAAAAAAGACAAAATCGTATTTACTTCATCAAGATCCGGCGATATGGAACTTTATACGATGAATATTGACGGATCAAATGTTAAACAAATTACCCACGATCTTGGCTATGATGGCGGTGCATTCTTTTCACCCGATGGAACCAAATTGGTTTTTCGAGCATCACGCCCTAAAACAGACGCTGACATTAAAGAATATAAAGAATTGTTGGCTCAAAATCTTGTGATGCCAACTGCAATGGAACTATATACATGTAATGTTGACGGTAGTGATATGAAACAAATCACACATCTCGGAGGCGCGAACTGGTCACCATTCTTTACGCCCGATGGAAAGAAAATTATCTTTTCTTCAAACTATAAATCGAATGGAGCCTACCCATTTAATCTATATATAATTAATTGTGATGGGACAGGTCTGGAACAAGTGACTTCCGACAATGTTTTCGATGCATTCCCGGTATTCTCGCCCGATGGAACAAAAATCGTTTTCTCTTCACATCGTCTGAACACTCAGCGTCATGGAATCAATTTGTTCCTGGCAGACTGGGAAAATTAATATTTTTGCAATATTATTTCAAACTTGCTAAATAAACATCAAGCTGGGTTTTTGAAATTTCATTCAAAGTAATTTGTTCTCTCACATCTTTTTGGATGATAATATCTTTCATCCCGAAATATATTTTTTTATTTTTCAGAGAATATCCCATTAATGTCACAGTTTTGCCGACAGGGATCTCCTGAGAAGTGAAGTAAGTTGCTGAATCATATTCCATTTGCATCACCGAATTAATATCTTTAAAAACAATACGGAGAAATGGTTTCAGCGCTGTATCGGCAGAAACTGTTAGGTTGGCTTTATTTGTTTCTTCAATAAAATGATCGCAATTAATCCAGTTTAATTTTGTTATTTGGAGAACATAATCATCCTGTGCAAATCTTTCTCTTGTATATACACCATCCATAATTTGTCCACCTCTTCCACCGTACATTGTTGGTAAATTTTGCTCTTCACGGTATTGCGGAACCCAATCAATATGATCGTCATTTTCTTCACCATTAAAAACCATCATTCCATCAATATATTTTGATGTTGGAATTTTGAGTGTTGCGTCATAGCCATTTCGTATTTCAACATTAACTCCTTTCGATCTTGCTATCATTCTGAACATTCCTCCGCTTTCAATCAGAGCACCATGAG
>JAHEYM010000023.1:0-5994 GCA_023251595.1 Bacteroidota bacterium | reverse complement strand
TGTCAATCCTGCTTTTATGAATTCGGTCCGATTCATAAATTCTTTCAGACAAAAATCAACCATAGAGGTGACTGAATCCCCATTTTCAAACTCAAAACAATATGCGGGAAATTCGAGACGGACACCGGCTTTCGTTCTGATTATGCACGGTTTGGAAGGATTGATATTGAAACATTGTTCATTGGTAGGGTACAAATCTTCGATCCTGTCATATTTATTGGATTGTTCCGGAAATGGTTTCGTCAGAAGTACTTCCGCCGTTATATTATCAAGTATGTTTGGAAGCGATGTTTTAGTCAGAGTATTTATGATTTTATTGATTCTGACATCCTCCTCCTTCACACCCTTCTCTGTGAAATATCTGACTACGGCCTCTGCTCTTTGATAGGTAATTGTCCCCTGATTTTCAGACTCCTTCTGAACACCCTCAATGGTTTGTAAACCAATTCGTACACTTCTCCCAAAGGGAAGTTTTGTGTAAATTGCATCTAAAACCGATTGATTCGAACCTGACAAAACCGTCTCCCCGAGCGGGAAAAAGACATTGTTCAGAGGCACCTCCTGCGCCGTGAGGTGCAGGGAGAGCAGGAAAATTCCGATGGCTGGGATGGATTTTTTCATACGATAGTTATGATTGAAGTTAGAGATCAAAAATTCCATTACTTTTGTACCCGAATCCCAAACTTTAAAAGCTTATTAAACGGTAGAAGAAATATATGATTGAAGCGAACAAATATTCGAACATGATGAAACACAAAACGTCGGATTTTAAATTATATTCTTGTATTATTCTGATGAATATATTTATTTTGCCTGTTTTTGCTCAGGTTCAACTTATATCTCAGGATCAACAGCCAAAATCTTTTCTCTTCCGTTACGAAGGTTTAGCCGTCAAACGGGGAAGTGAAAGCTCCATTCTTATTTCGAAAATAGCCGAGGGTGAAAATAAACCGGTGAATAATGTTGAATATGTTATTTCCCTCGTTCAGGCGGATAGAGTTACGCGAAACGGGTATAAAATTAATGTAACTTTCGAGCACTCCCAAATTGTTTGTTCGGGAGATATGATGTATAAGGGATTTAATATGGGTGCGTTTCTAATACCCTCATGGATTAATATTCATGGAAATCTGATTTTTGGAATGCGCAGAATTACCAAACCGTTTACACTCGATCATATCAGGGTTATTGGTGGGCAGTCTGAAGTCGGCTCGATTATTATTACTGACAGCACACTCACAAATCCGATGCTTCAGATTGTTGAAACACATCTTATTTATTCGCCTGCGGATATTCAGAATTTTGAGAACCGTATCGGTGATATTGATAATTATTATTTTACCTCATCACAATTGGATGGAATTCTTCCACGCATTCAATCGATAAATACAACTGAACCGGGTCAGGCAATGCTTGCGAATACCGAATTGCTGAATGCGGAGACACTTATTGAGGTGGCAGACGGAAATACATTTATTAACACGTTGAATCTTCGTTCTTTTGATCCTGCGGGTTATCTGCAAAAACTTGCTAATTTAAAAACGATTGATTTTCAGAAAAGAACAGCATTGAACATGCTGAGTAACGCAATGGATGCGGCTTGGTATAATAAAGGTATCCAGGCATTGGCGGCCGGGGACAATATTAATGCAATTGGTTTTTTTAATCAGTCTCTTGGTGTTAATCCTTTATATGCACCGGCTGCATACAGGCTTGCAAGAATGGCTTATGAAGGAGGAAATTTAAACGACGCAGAAGATCGTTCTCGCAGAATTATGTCTATCATGAATCCTGATCCGGAAACGCAGAGATATACAATGGATTTACTCAATAATATATATACACGATATCTGAATGATGCATCGGGTTTCAACAATCGGGGGAATTATGATCAGGCTCTTGAATCTTACGCACGGGCGCGGTCTATGTGCGAGACCATTCGTGGTATGATTTGTTCTGATCAACTTTCTCAGGGAGTGCAGAAATCGAACCTGGGTATATATATGGAAACTATGTCAGATGCCCGGTCAGCGCTGAATGGTGGCAATTATGATGCGGCTGAAAGATTGGCCGGTCAAGCCGATTCATATCGCAAAGCAAATAATATTCAGGTGAATTCAACTGACGATCCGAATACAATTTATACACCCGTTCAACAGGGAAGATACGATAAAATGGTGGAGAATGGGAAATCATTTTATCAAAAGAATCAATATCAGGATGCGCTTTTGAGATTGGATTCTGCGGATAATTATTCGAATATTTATTCTGTCAGGTTGAATAATGATGCTCCTTCTATGAAACAGGATGCGGCTAAAAGAATTGTAGTAGGTATGATTGATGATGCCAATGATAATGTGCACTCCAATCACATGAGAGAGGCAAAAGACAATTTGGACAGGATTAATTCGTTGTCCTCAAAATATAATCTGAGCGGCGATGAGGAAATTACAAAAGGAATCAGAGATATTAAATCGAAAATGTTTTCACAGGATTGTCTGAATGCGCAAAAGAGGGCGGATAATTGGTTTGATAAAGGAAAAAATGCATTGGCCGTTCATCAATATCTGGAGGCATCGGATGATTTCGATAATTCAATTGCAGTTGCCGATTCGAATTCGACGTGTAATCTAAGTGCCAATCAGGCACGCGATGAGAGACTTAATATTGCTGCACCTTCTACTTATCAGAAATTAATTAGAGAAGTCATGAATCTGCAAAATAATGCTCAGTATCTACCTGCTATATCAAAATATAACGATGCCCGAACTTATTATGTAAAGTTCGATGTGATGAAGTACGGTCTCGAAAATCCTGAGTTGTGTGATTTCGCAACTTCCACCAACAGCAATGGATTTATTATGAGAGTCGCTGATGATTATCTCTCAAAGAAGAATCTTGATAAATCACTTGAATTATATAAATTAATTATCAAACGGGGAACACCACCTAATTATATGAAGTCTTCACTCGAATCGTTAGGAGTGCAATACGCATTAAAAGACAGACCCGGTTCCACTATTAAAGATCCTTCTCAGGCCGCCTTAAAATATACGGACGGCGACAGTAAAATGAAAATCTTTAAAAATGCGTTTGTGAAGCAATGGAAATCGATGAAATAAAAATGTAGAGACGTTGCATACAATGTCTTGGATGAAAGATGTCAGCAAAGGATGATGTCCATCAAAACAAAAATAAAAAAAATGAAATCATCACATAAATTATCCTGTTTAGTTTTACTCTTTCTCTTTCTTCGAACTGTTTCTGTATTTGCGCAGGTAACTCCACCCGCTCAGGTAATTCCACCGGGTGGGTATAATCTTACGGGCACCTGGATTCGCGATGACGGGAACCCGCGTACACTTGAGAATATTGTGGGCGGGGTGAAAATGGATGCGGAAGGACACATCTATATATATCACCAGATTGCTGAGAATGTATTTCGGATGGATTGGACACCCCGCGGCGATGGGGGTGTGTACAGATGGACATTTACAGTGATCAATCCAAATACAATAATTAATGTTTACGAAACACCGGAAGGCGGAACGTCCACCACGCGGAAATATATTAAAGTAGTCATGTGAGGCCTCATCCCCAGCCCTTCTCCCAAGGGAGAAGGGAGTCGAATTCCCTCTCCGACGGGAGAGGGACCAAGGGTGAGGAAAAAAACTCTTGAGTTAATCAGTTTAATTTCATATATATATACACCTACCTTGAATTTACCCAGATATTTTAAGTGTTTTTCTGTTTCTCTCTCTTTTTCCTTCTGTTTCTGTTTCTCAATTTACCTTCCCGCTCAAACCGGCAATGAGTTGACAGTGAAATATAGAAATTATCCTTCCTACGAAGAAGTGAAAGATTATTTCTTCCCGAAATATCAAAAACAAATTTCATCAAATCATTCCGCAAGCTCAACTGGAAAATTTGCCATACGATTTGAAAAGAAGGAAAGCGGTTGGACGGCTGTTATGATTGATAATTCACTTGAAGCGAAAGTAGTCTCAAGTACTCAGTTATGGTCTTCAGATAAATTAAGATATGAAAAACCGGATCTGGATAAAATGGATGCCGGAACTTATGATGCCACCCGAATCGCTCACGAATTCTCTGATGCCTACGAAAAATATTTTTTCAATGCACTTCCTTATTACGGTTATGATGGTTGGGATGAAGATTTAATAAAACTACTCGGAAATATACATGATTTGCCCGACACGCTCATGCATGGTCTTGCCCGCGCGTATGGAAATTATTCTTATGGTTTTATTATGCCTCATTATACGTATCATGCTTTATCGAGCGCAAAGTATGTGAATTTGTCTGATAATGAAAAATTTTCAAAGTATTGTCAAAATGCGGAATTGGAGATTGGAACTTACAAAAAACTTTTTCTTCAGAACCCGAATTTCAGGACATTCATCGGGAAAGTGTGGACAAAATATTCGAATTCAGTGATGGATTATTATTATCGCCTGCTGAATTATGATAAGGAAAGCAGAGCGGAAAAATTTTTGAATGATGAATTGTATGATTCGTTTTATTTGAATTATGCGAAGAATTGTTTGCTCTCTTGTGGTGAAAATGGAGTGCTTTTTACCAACGGCGATAATGATACGTATCCGCTTTGGTATGTGCAGAAGATTAAAGGTTTTAGAAAAGATGTGCTGGTCGTAAATCTCAGTTTGTTAAATCTGGGTGAATATATCGAACAGGTGAGAAAGGAAGCAGACAAAGGTCTTAAACTCGAATGTCGCATCAATACTGTGCAATATAAAAGTACGATTCTGGATTATATGGCTTGCAAAGCCACCGGCTCAGAAGAGCCGATCACCCTTTCTTCTTTTCTGGATAAGGTATCGGTTGCCGCTTCTTCATTGAATAAGTCAGGACCTGATGATAAAACACCGGTTTTTTATTCGAACAGAAATGTATATATACCCGCCGATAAACAGAAATCGTATGCACGTAAAATGATTGATCGGACTATGGAAAAAGATATTGCAGATAAAATTTCTTTTAAATTGAATGCTTATTATATATTGAAATCACAGATTGCTGCGCTCGAAATTATTAGTGAAAATATATGGCATCGTCCTATATATTTCGCCATAACAGTTGCTAATTCTGATTTGTGTGGACTGGAGGATTACGTTTATCTTGAGGGGCAGGCATTGAGACTACTTCCGGTGAAAAACAGAAATCTTGGTGGATTTAAAGGAGGATATAATGTATTGTTGGATAAATCGTTCGATAAACTGATGTACGTTTTTAATTATGATATCAAGAGTAAACCGGATGATGATCAGAATACCTTTTGTTTAAATTACAAATACTGTTTTTTTAATGTCGCATCCGCTCTTCTCGATAAAAACAGGACTGACAGTACTCTGAAACTAGTTGATAAATATATGGAATCATTCCCGGCACAATTTGTTCAGGTTGATCTTTTCGATGAAAAATTTGCTGAACTGTATTATAAAACAGGCAAAACAAAAAAAGCGAATGATCTGATGGATGAATTATTAACGGTTGTTACGAAAAGATTGGATGCTTGTGGAAAGGCCACACTTCTTTACACGCCACCCAAATCGTGTGAAGATGATAAAAAAACTTTGGCAGAGATGGTTGCGATGTGCGACTTATATAAACAAACACAACTTTCAGCCCGAATAAGTGCTCAGTTAGAAAAATACAAGTAATGAATTATATTTGAATGAAATACCTAAGGTATTCTTTTTATCTTCTTGTAATTGTTTTTTTGTTTTCTCATTGTTCCGAAAGCAAACCGAAAAATGACGCTACAGCTATAAAAGTAGCTGATAAAAAGGCAATCGAACAAACTAAGATTGGCAGACCCGAAGTAAAATATCACTTGTTCCCGCTAAAAAAAGACAGTCTAGGTTGGGTTGGAACCACCCATTCACCTGATACATTAAAAGTCCTTTATGCGCTTAATCGAACGGATGAACAATTTCTTTTGCTACAGGATAC
>JAHEYM010000022.1 GCA_023251595.1 Bacteroidota bacterium | reverse complement strand
TTCGACCAGGTGTAACTCGCGAAACCAGCCGGTGTAGCTGTAAGTGTAGTGTTTGCTCCCTGACAATAATTAAGTGTTCCGGTTATAACTGGTGTAGGAAGAGGAATGCCAACCACGATGTGCGATGCAGTATCCGTACATCCAAAAGAATCAGTAATCAAAACAGTATAACTCCCGGGAGGAACGGTAACCACTGCTGTTGTTGCACCGTTCGACCATTGAAATGACCATAATCCGAATGTCGCTGCAAGAACAGTTGTGGAGTTCGCACAAATACTATCAACGCCCGTAATTGCAACCTGTGGATCAGTAGTTCTTATCGTATCAGGTGGTGATGTCATGGTACATCCGTATTGATCAGTAACAGTAACAGTGAAAATACCGCTATCGACAACTTGATTAATTCCGGTGAAGCCATTACTCCATAAATAACTTAGATAATTACTCTGAACGGAGACATTGGCACTGTCCTGATGACAAAGATGATTTGGTCCTGTAATAACCGGTAATACTGAGTTTCCGACTGTTACTGTGAAGGAATTGTTCATCCAACAGCCATTGAATGTTACCGTACAGGTATAAGTACCGGCGGCACTTACCACAATTGTTGGGGTAGTTTCACCCGTACTCCAAAGATAGGTATCGTATCCCGGCGTTATTAAACTGAGTGTATCTGAAACCCCTGGACAAATCAGTGTATCTCCTTGCAATACCGGGTGCGGCATAGCGAAAGTATCGACGTGTACAACGATATTTACAATGGTTGTCTGTGCTGGAACACCATTATCGGTGGCCGAAAAAGTCAATAAATTAAAGCCGTGATTTAATGAATCGCCTATAAACATAGTGGCTATGCTTGCAGTATTACCTGGCGTTGTGCTGATGATGTAAAAACCTGTGCCCAAGGAGTCAGCATAAGCAGTATCTGTAGTTATTTGTCCCGCCTCGGGTGAAAGAAAATCTGCGTTGAGATATAGCGTGTCTCCTTCACAAATAAATAGGGTGTCGCACGAAGTCAGCCCACTCACGATAGGGGGGATATTTGTCGCCGAACAAGTGCTAAACAGGAATGACTGATAGTCGAGCCAACTTACTCCTTCGTAAGGTGGTCCAACAGGATACGGTCCTGTGTAAGTGGTTCCGGGAGAATCAAATCTTCCGAATTGGATAAAACTTACACCATCGCCGAGATTTGCACCTACAGTTGCCGGAACCCCACCGAAACCACCGGAACCCTGAGAGGCATCTCCTGTTGTCCATTGCATATCTTTATAACAAAATGAAACATTGTTTCCTCCCGGAACCAATGGGTCGGTTCCATCAGTCATGATCAATTGAAAAGTATTCAACAAATCTGCGTGACTCCCGTAATATCCAACCGTATCCCACTGCACAATCAGGTGCGTCGGAGTCAACTCATAATAAACCAATCCGCTCATAAGATTACGGGTATCGACATCTGCCCAAAACGGGGCAACCATCGAAGAACCTACAATCGGGAATGGTGATGCACTATATACTCCAACCGGTCCGCCGAAGGAGACATTACCGTTGTTATTAATATAGAGGTCAGTAATGTTCTGACCATAAAAGCAAAAGGTAAACGGAATGCTGATTACAGTGGTGGAAAGATCGTCATTCCTGTATTCTGGTGGTGAAACACCCGAAAATGGAACGATGGTGAAAGTACTATCGAGAGGAACCCAACAGTTACAGGTATTTACACTCTGTTGACTGGGGTTATTCTGATGGATCCTCGGCGCAAGGCGGGGAACTATTCTCTCAGTATTGGTATTATATTCGACGTGATAATCCTTCAGTTTCCCGCTTCCCTTCAACTCTTCATAGTTGCTGTTTCGGGGATCAATCTTTTTCTGCGCTAGTGATTTATTTAAGCTGAATGAACAGAACAATATAGTACAAAGTAAGAACTGAATTAACAACCGATTTTGCCCCATCTTCGAACGTTCGTTTCCTTTTACCACTGCTCATTAAAGATTACCAAATTACGACTTATTACTCAAGTCTTACGACTTACCACTCACAACTTACGTACTATTTATCTCTGATGAGGGTAACAAACCCGTACATTACAGGACCATTCGATACATATAGGATGTAATAATAAACCCCATCGGAGTAGTTCCCACCATCCCAATCCTGCTTGTAGTCTGCGGATTCATAGAGTTTTGTTCCCCATCTGTTATAAATGACTAACCTGCTGTTAGGGTGAAATTCAAGGTATTTAAAGTGTAGAAGGTCATTATGTCCATTCGGACCAGGTGAGAAAACGTTCGGAGCATAAACCGGTGTTGTAAGCACATCGATATAGTGATAGACGGTATCAACACATCCGTTGGAAGTTACGATAGTGAGCACTACCAAGTAATGTCCCGTTTCTGCATACATGTGAGAAGGATTACACGGAAGGGCGGTACAAGAAGTATCCGTCGAGCCGTCACCGAAATCCCATGTCCAACTCGCAATGGTACCTGAACTTACGGTCGATTGATTAAAGAACATCACAGCAACTGAATCGGCATAGATGGAATCATTCGGAATCGATGTAAATGCAGCGACAGGTATCGGATATGCTGTGGTGTTCACAGCAGGCGAAGTTCCCGTACATCCATTCGCATCGGTTACCGTGACGGTGTAAAGACCGGTGCTGTCCACGGTATTTACGCCGGTCGTTACTCCGTCCGACCATAAATAGGAAACATAAGGTGAATCCACCACCAATGTTGCACTTCCACCATAACAGAAATTCCCTGCACCCAAAATATCTGGTGTTGGAGCCGGCCATTGAGTCACAGTTACGGCTGGTGAAGTTCCGGTACATCCGAAAGTTCCTGTCACAGTTACTGTATACGTTCCTGCTGTTACGGTGTCAGTTATAACTCCTGTTCCGTTCGACCATGAATAATTACTCAGACCCGAAGGGTTGGCTGTTAGCACGGTGTTTCTGCCCGGACAATAATTCAGATTTCCGGTTATTGTTGGAGTAGGTAATGGAACCGAAATTACGGTGTATGAGGCGGTATCTGTGCATCCCGCTGTATCTGTAACAGTAACACTCCAATTGCCCGCGCCGATGGTTACCGGATTGGCAGTACTGCTGTTCGACCATAGATATGTCCATGGATTAGGAAGAGGATTCGCGGTTAACGTGGTTGTACTTCCAAAACAAACACTGTCAATACCCGTAATATTTACCTGCGGATCGGTGGCAGTGACTAAGAATGGTGGTGATGTCATAGTGCAACCATACTGATCAGTTACAGTCACGGTATAGGTTCCTGAATCGACAGTCTGAGTTGTACCAGTGAAACCGTTTGTCCAAAGATATGACAGATAGTTATTTTGAACTGAGAGACTGACACTGTCCTGATGACAATAATGTGTTGGCCCGGTGATTAATGGAAGTATAGAAAGCCCGACTGTGACATTGAATGATGCAGATAATCGACAACCATTGTATGTAACCTGAACTGTATATGTTCCTGCTGCACCTACAACTATGTAAGGTGACGTTGACCCATTGCTCCATAAGTAGGTGTCGTATCCTGGTGTCACTAAACTTAATGTGTCTTGAGTTCCCGGACAGATCAGCGTATCGCCTTGAAGTATGGGGTGGGGCATCGCAAATGTATCGACATGAACCATAATATTTACGATGGTAGTTTGTATTGGTGTACCATTGTCGGTCGCAGAAAAAGTCAGAAGGTTATACCCATGATTGGTCGAATCACCCACAAACATTCCCGAAACGGTGGCAGTATTTCCGAAGGTGGTTCCAAGGAGAGTAAAACCAACAGTTGCGGAATCCGCATAAGCAGTGTCTGTTGTCACTTGTCCGATTTCCGGCGAAAGAAATGAAACGTTCATATAGGTTGTATCACCTTCGCAGATAAAAATAGTGTCGCAGGCGGTTAATCCACTCACGATTGGCGGAATATTAGTAGAACTACATGTGCTGAAAATAAAAGATTGATTATCAAGCCAGCTAACGCCTTCATAAGGTCCCGCAGGATAAGGTCCGGTATAAGCTGTTCCTGGCTGATCGAATCGACCGAATTGGATGTAATCAATTCCGTTTCCCTGATTAGCACCTACAGTAGCCGGTGTTCCACCAAAACCACCTATACCTCCGGAGGCATCACCCGTTGTCCATTGCATGTCTTTGTAGCAAAAGGAACAGTTATTTCCACTTGGAATGAGCGGATCTGTGCCATCGGTCAAAATTAGTTGGAACGTGTTATACTTATCGGTGTACATATTATAATAACCAACCGAATCCCACTTCACAATAAGGTGCGTGGGGGTAAGTTGATAGTGAACTATCCCCATACCACCCCTGGTGTCGACATCTCCCCAAAATGGAGCAATCATTGAAAAACTTGGGTCTGGAAATGGATTCGAAGTAAAAGTGGAATAGGGTAACCCGAAAGAAACATTCCCGTTGTTATTGATGAAAAGGGATGTTTCATTTGTTCCATAAAAACAGAAATTAAATGGAAGGTTGATAGAAACTGTTGACCAGTCATCATTCCTGTAATCCGGAGGTAACCCGGGACCGCCATTTCCACCACTACCATCGAATTGACAAACAGAGAAGGAGCTATCCAATGTAATCCAGCAATCGCAGGTATTTATACTCTGAGGATTTACCGGGTTCGGCGTAACATTCGCGGGTACCGGTGGTGTAATTCTGCCATTTGCGGTGTTGTATTCAACATGATAGCCGTTAAGTTTGCCTGCTTTTTTTAGCGAATCATAATGTTTATCGTTATGTGGCTTTCCGTCTATGTGGTACGCAGCATTAGTACTCCAAAGGTTTTGTTGTGCCATTAAACCTGCGGAAGGCGCTAATAAAATGAGCAAGGAAAAGACCCAATTCCTGAAGTTTTGAATTCGATTTGGGCGGATGATAGTGAATGATTTTCTGTTGGTAATGTTCATGCTCATGAGGTCAATTTTAAGGGAACGGTTTAGCCTGCTAATGTAGGGATAATAATCCATCCCACACTCAACTATTTTCAGAACTCAATACATATTGTGGCTTTTTCGAAGAAAAGTACAATTTTACGGGTTAGGTGTTAGTGATTAGTGGTGAGATGTTGATGGGTTGATAGGTTGATGGGTTGAAGAGTTGATGAGTTGAAGGGTTGGAGAATTTCCTGAAAAATGTCTTTTGAAAGGAGTGTTGTACGGGTTCCTGCAACTGTTGCGTTTATTTTCAAACTCCGTTAGGAGTGTCATTTTGGTAGAAAAAGGAATTCCCCATCAACCCAAAAGCTCCGGAGGAGCGACATTTACCTTCTATACTGTTCCGAATATTTTGTCTGTATATTTGTGTGCCATAGCGCCGAAAGACGAAGGAGGAAATGTGACGGAAATAATTATTTTTTATAATGTCTTTAGGCATAAAAGGTTTTTAGGAAAATAATATGAAATTAAATATTTTTGTTCTCTGCGCAATACTTTTTATATTTATTAAATGCACGAGCAAGTCTCCTCCTCCCCGGGAAGAAAAACCAATAAAAGAAGAGACAAAAGAAATATCAAAGATAATCGCAGAATCGAGGGAGGATAGCATCAATTCGAGAGAATGTTATTTCGCGGATCTATCCTTCGTGTATGATTATAAAATTAATTTTACACGTTGTTTTCATATAGATAATTCGCACGACTCCTGCATCGTGAATATATATATATGATAAATTCGCACATTATTTGATCGATTCTATTGGTTATTCGTCACTGTTTTTATATAGAATAATATTTGATAATTGCGAAAATGGAGCATCATTTATAACGGGTAAAAATATAAATTCAGAACTTTTTCACGATCTTGAATTCCAATTCATCATCGCAGATTTTAACTTTGATCATCAAGAAGATCTGGCTATCATTAGTGACTGCGGAAATGCAATTACAAGTTATAATTTTTATATTCAAGATTCAAACCGGAAGTTTAAACGCGACACTTTCCTGACGGATTCTGTCCGAACTTTCCCAAAAACAATAAATGAAATTGATAAAACACTTCTGACATTATTAACAGCAGGCTGTTGTGAGATGGGTGAGCACATATATCGTTTAGATTCTAAGACAAATATATGGAGACAAATTAGCCACAGATGGATCCCTGTGAAATAATAGCAGCTTGAAATGACAAAGAATTTTTCTCTGCGGCTCTCTGCGTCTCCTTTGAGTCCTCTTCGTTTTATTTCCTTTTTTGTATCCAAGCTCATTTCTTGCAATTTAGACCCCCTCAAATCTCCCAACTTCCAATTATTTTTCGAAAAACTTCACCATGAACCGAAAAATGCTTACTTTTGCCCACATTAAGTTTTAGTACTTCAAACGAGAGGGGATAATATCCCCTCTTTTATTTACTTCGAGCCATGACGCCTGCACAGGATGAAAAACTCAGAAAATCCTTGGGAGAAATACTTCTCCGGGAAGAGGCATTTCTGGTCGAACTCCTCGTCAGGCCGGGTAAAATCACTATCCTCGCCGATAAAATCAAAGGTATCAATCTCACCGAATGTATCGCCATTAACCGTTCTCTGAGAGATGAACTCGAAGATTCGGGAATCTTTGAGCTCAATGAACTCGAAGTATCTTCACCCGGTGCCGACCGACCTCTCAAAGTCCTGCAGCAATACCAGAAATATACGGGTTGGGAAGTACATGTCGAAACCGAATTCAACGGTATCGTGAATGGCACCCTTCAAGCCGCAAATACCGACGGAATAAGCGTTTTCAAAAAACCTTCACCCAAAATATCCAAAAAGAAAATTAATCCCGAACAAACTCAATATTTTATACCTTTCACCGAAATAAAAAAGACAAATGTTATCCTATCCATCAAAAAATTCTAAAAAATGAACCAGATTGAACTGATAGAAAGTTTTTCGGAGTTCAAAGAGAACAAAAACATCGACCGCGCCACAATGACCAGTATCATTGAGGATGTGTTCAAACGGATGCTCAAGAAAAAATACGGCAGTTCCGATAACTTCGATATCATTATCAACCCCGACAAGGGTGATTTTGAAGCCTGGCGGAACCGAACGATCGTTGCAGACGATGCAGTTGAAGATCCAACCACTCAAATTCCCTACTCCGAAGCCGTCCTTATCGAACCGGATTTCGAAATCGGTGAGGAAGTTTCCGAAGCAATCAAATTTGCAGAGTTCGGAAGAAGGGCAATTCTCGCCATTCGTCAGGATCTTCAGACAAAAGTCCTCGAAATGCAGAAAGACAGTGTCTTCCGCAAATACATGGACAAAATTAAAGATGGCTTCATTGTAACAGGCGAAGTTTATCAGGTCTTCAAAAAAGAAACACTTGTTCTCGATGACGAAGGGAATGAACTCGTACTTCCGAAAAGCGAACAAATTCCATCCGATTTCTTCAAAAAGGGAGATGCAGTGCGCGCACTTGTGCTGCGTGTTGAAATGATCAACGGAAATCCGAAAATTTTCCTCTCCCGAACTTCACCAGTGTTCCTCGAAAAATTATTTGAGATGGAAGTGCCCGAAGTTTTCGACGGTCTCATCACCATAAAACGAATTGTACGCGAACCCGGAGAACGTGCCAAAGTTGCTGTCGAAAGTTACGACGATCGTATCGATCCTGTGGGTGCTTGTGTCGGGATGAAAGGTTCCAGAATTCACGGCATCGTTCGTGAACTTAAAAACGAGAATATCGACGTCATCAACTACACAACCAACTTACCGCTCTATATTTCAAGAGCTTTAAGTCCGGCAAAAATAACGTCAATAAAACTCGATGACGAAACAAAACGTGCGAGTGTTTTCCTCCGTCCCGATCAGGTTTCTCTGGCAATTGGGAAAGGTGGTCATAATATTAAACTTGCCGGTCGTTTGACCGGTTACGAAATCGATGTTTATCGTGATAACGAGGAGGTCGCCGAGGATGTCGATCTCGACGAATTCCGCGATGAGATCGAAGGTTGGATCATCGATGAACTCAAAAACATCGGTTGCGATACTGCCAAAAATGTTCTCGATCTCGGATGGGAAGATTTGGTTAAACGTACAGACCTTGAAGAAGAAACAGTAAAAGAAGTGATTAATGTATTGAAACAGGAATTTGAAGATTAAAAAAGTTGAAGGGTTGAAATGTTGAAAAGTTGAAGGGTTGTTCAAAAGATGGAGATTATTTCTGTGATAGCATATTATTATTGAGAATTTATAATTTTATGCATCGGCGAACTATCTGTTAAAATATTTTGCATGAAAATAAACCTTTCAACCCTTCAACCCTTCAACCCATCAACCTATCAACACGAATCAGATAATTGCAGAGAGTCCCCACAAACTAAAGAATGGCCGAAACAGAAAATACAATTCGTTTAAGCAAAGCCGCTAAGGAACTTGGTGTGTCGATCAATACGATCATCGGGTTTTTGACATCAAAAGGCTTTAAGCTTGACAACAATCCGAACCATAAAATTTCGAACGAAGAACATCGTCTTCTTCTGAAGGAATATGCGCTGGATAAATCTGCCAAGGAAGAAGCTCAGCAAATAACTCAGCAGAAAATTAAGGAAGATGTCATCCTTGAAGTAAAGGATGATCATAAAGGTACTCGTCGCCGTGATTCAGATGAAGTCACGATCAAACAGGTCGTTTCGTCCCCGGAAGCACCCCCTAAAAAGGTCATTCCTCCACCACCGACTGTTCAGATTCCTCCCCCTCCTCCACCAGTGGTTCCCATTGCTACACCTATTGCGGCAGAAGGTAAGAAACCAAAGGCAGATGAGCTTTTCAAACCGGAGATCGAATCGTTGAAAGTCTCCGTAGTTGGTAAAATCGACCTCGATGAATCTAAACCGAAGTCAACTAAAAAGACAAAGGAGACATCGCCCGAAATAAAAGAAACCACTACCGGGAAGAAAAAGAAAACAGAGGCTTCGAAAGAACCTGAACAAACAAATCTTCCTCTGCCTGCTGAGGAGGTAAAAAAGGTGGAAGCCCCAGCCCCGATTGAAGCTGCCTTGCCTGTTCCTGTCGATACTCTTTCTCCTCCTGTTTCTCTTTCTGACACTCTTTCTCCGTCTGTTTCTCATCCTCCTGAAGTTACTCCGGTTGTTTCACCGGAAGTTCCCAAGGAAGAGGGTCTCTTCCGCATGGAGAGAGAGAAACATAAAGGTCCGACGATTCTTGGTAAAATTGAATTGCCTGTTGAACCAACAAAAAAGAAACAGGGTCCCAACGAAGGTCAATCTCAGGGAAAGAAAAAACGTAAACGTACGGATAAGAAACCGGCACCGGCTGGATCATCTGCGTTCAACCGCGATACAAATAAGGGACAAGGTCAAAGGCCCACAGGCACAGGTGGCGGAGGAGGTGGAACGCAAACACCGGGCGCTCCACGTCCTGCACAGCGTTTCGACAGAGGAGCGCATGCTCCCCGACCAGAGCCCACGGAGAAGGAAATTCAGGATCAAATCAAAGCAACCCTTGCGCGTCTGAGCGGACAATCCAAATCAAAGTCGTCAAAATATCGTAAAACCAAACGTGAATCAGCAGAAAAAACGGCACAAGCTGCCACTGCGGAGCAGGATGCCCAAAAGAAAAATCTGCGGTTGGCAGAATTTGTTTCTGTGAACGACCTTGCAAGAATGATGGAAGTGCCCGTGACGCAGGTAATTTCAACCTGCATGGGATTTGGAATTTTTGTGTCCATCAATCAACGGCTCGATGCTGAAACAATCACCGTTGTTGCCGATGAATTTGGTTATAAGGTTGAATTTATCACCGTTGATAGTGCCGAATTAATTCTTGAGGAAATAGACAAAGAAGAAGATTTGCTCCCACGGGCACCGATAGTAACCGTAATGGGTCACGTAGATCATGGTAAGACTTCTTTGCTCGATTACATCAGAAAAACAAATGTAATTGCGGGTGAAGCCGGCGGTATTACTCAGCATATCGGTGCGTATGAACTTACTCTCGAAGGTGGAAAGCATATCACTTTTTTAGATACTCCCGGTCACGAGGCATTTACCGCTATGCGTGCCCGCGGTGCAAAATTAACCGACGTCGCCATTATTGTGATCGCAGCTGACGATAGTGTGATGCCACAGACCATCGAGGCTATTAATCATGCTCAGGCAGCAAATGTTAAAATTGTTTTTGCAATTAATAAAATCGATAAACCCGGAGCGAACGCCGAAAAAATCAGAGAACAGCTTTCGCAGATGAATATTTTGGTGGAAGATTGGGGCGGTAAATACATGTGTCAGGAAATTTCCGCCAAGAAAGGAAATAATGTAGATAAATTACTGGAAAAAGTATTGTTTGAAGCCGAAGTCCTCGATCTCAAAGCGAATCCGAACAAACAGGCCGTTGGAACAGTGATTGAATCCGAACTCGATAAAGGAAGAGGGTATATGATCACAGTTCTGGTTCAGTCAGGAACACTTCACCTCGGAGATATTATCCTCGCCGGTTCGCATAGTGGTAGGGTGAAGGCATTGTTTAATGAAAGAGGAACCAAAGTTAAACAGGCAGGACCCGCACAGCCCGTCATGGTTTTGGGCATGAACGGCGCTCCACAGGCCGGCGATAAATTTAATGTGTTGAGTGACGAACGTGAAGCCCGCGAAATTGCAACCAAACGTATGCAGTTACAACGAGAACAAGGGCTGAGAACACACAAACATATTACGCTTGATGAAATCGGAAGACGTCTTGCAATCGGTAATTTCAAGGAATTAAATGTGATTATCAAAGGCGACGTGGATGGTTCGGTTGAAGCACTCTCAGATGCTATATTAAAATTATCAACTCCCGAAATTCAGGTAAATGTAATTCACAAATCCGTGGGACAAATTTCTGAATCAGACGTATTGCTTGCGAGCGCATCTGAAGCCATTATTCTTGGATTCCAGGTTCGTCCTTCGCTTAACGCCCGCAAACTCGCGGAACAGGAACAAATCGAGATACGTTTATATTCAATTATATATGACGCGATAAATGAAATTCGTTCCGCGATGGAAGGAATGTTGTCGCCTGAATACGAAGAAAAAATTACTTCTAATATCGAAATCCGCGAAGTGTTCAAAATACCGAAAGTCGGTTCTGTTGCGGGTTGTATGGTTCTTGACGGAAAAATTACACGGAATACACGCGTCCGTTTGATTCGCGATGGTATCGTGGTTTATTCCGGTGAACTGGCTTCGCTCAAACGATTTAAAGACGATGCTAAAGAAGTATCTGCCGGTTATGAATGCGGTATGAGTATCGCGAACTTTAATGATATGAAAACCGGCGATATTATTGAAGGATACGAGCAAGTCGCAGTGAAGAGAAAATTATAAGATACATTAATTATTCCTTTGTGCCTTTGCGTCTTCGTGGCATACTTTCTTTTCCTTTATAAGCCCTGATCTCACACATGAAATCATTAGACCTCTCTGTCTTCGATTCATTTCCGGTCATTGATTGCGGAAGATTTATTTTGCGCGAAATTATTCGTGAAGATGTTGATGAAATATTCAAAATCCGTTCAAATCCCGCAGTAAACCGTTACATGAGTCGTTACGCGATGACGGAAAAAGATGATGCTGCGAAATTAATTGAACGTGTAAGCGAAGGATTTAAAAACAAACAATCAATTGGTTGGGCGGCTTCCCTTCCCGGACAAAATAAAATGATCGGTTCCTGTGGGTTCAACCGAATCGAACTTCAACATTTACGTGCAGAAATCGGAGGTGAAATGGATGCTGTTTTCTGGGGCAGAAATATAGGTGCTGAAGCCGTTGCTACGATCATTAAGTTTGGATTTGAAAAATTAATGCTTCATTCTATAGAAGCGAGGGTTGATCCTGAAAACCGTTCTGCTATTGCGCTTCTCGATCATTTGGGATTTATCAGAGAGGGTTATTTTAGGGAATTTGTTTTTAAAAAAGGCACATATTCCGATATGGCAATTTATACTCTCATTGAGGAATAATATCTTTTCGAAATGAAGATGTTTAAAAATTATCTTCCCGTTTTTCTTTATTTATTATTGGGGATTCCCTTGATGATTATTTTCCAACATGAATTTTATAGCAATGACACTTTTCAGTATCTTTCTATCGCGCGAAAATATGCTGAGGGAAATTTTTCTGTTGCGATAAATGGATTCATCGGTCCACTCATTCCGTGGCTGCTCGTTCCTTTTCTCAAATTAAAAATCGATCCGATTCTCTCGGTTAAAATATTGGAATTTTTGTTGGGTGTTGTTGCACTAATTATTCTTCCCTCCATCACCCGGAAAATCATTTCGAATAAATGGTTGAGGATTGTTTTGAATTTTAGTTTTGTTCCGATTATTCTGAGTTATGCAATCATTTATGTTTCTGCCGATCTGCTGTTTCTAATTCTTCTGTTATTATACATAAATCTTCTTTTGGGTGATGTTTGTCTTAAAAACAACAGAACGGTTTGGCAAATAGGCATCGTAGCAGGACTCTTATATCTCACAAAATCATTCGGGTGTTACTTCTTCATCACGCACTTTATTATTGTGATGATATTAAATTGGAAATACGGAAATCAGGATTCATTTTCGTGGAGACCAGTCATTAAAACGCTCTTCATTTTTCTCTCGATCTGCATGGTTTGGATAACGATTCTAACTGCATCGTACGGTAGGTTTACACTCACTACTTCGGGCGATTATTTATTCAAAGCCCTGGGTCCGGAGTACTTCCCCGACGACAAACAGTTGATTCATCATCCGCCGCATGTCGAAGGATTATTTCCGCCTCCAAATGCTGACGCAGTAAGTGTTTGGGAAGAACCAAATGCCATTCCGATGAAGAGTTGGAGTCCGTTTAATTCGGGTGATGAATTCCGGCATTATATGAAAGTTATTGGTAGAAATATTTCCAGTATATGGTATCACGATTTTCAGAGGCAAGCCGGATTTATTTTGCTTGTATTATTTATTCTTTTTATTTTTTTGTGCGAGGAGAGATTTCATGCTGTACCGAAGAAATTCTACTTCTTTCTCTTCACGTATTTACTTTTAGCAGGAAGTATTTCACTCATTTATTTTCTTCCCCGCTACGCCTGGCTTAATCCGATTCTCCTTATTTTTATGATTGTAATTCTTGCAGAAGAATTGGTGAAAAGGAATATTTTTAAATCAGCAATCACTTTTATTTTCGTTGGAATTGCAATTGTTTTGATCACAAAAAGATCTGTCAAAGAAATATTGTTTTTGGAAGATAAAGAAATCACTGCCGATGAAGCATTTAGTGCTGTAAGGCATCCCATTCTGACGATGAAAAACAATCTCCTCCGTTTCGATAATCATTATGCGTTAATCGAAAAACTTCAACAAATACCGGAATTGAAAGGCAATGTAGCGTCCTTTCAGGACAAAGACTTGTATCATTACGTAGCAGAAATTTCCTATTATCTTCACCTTCATTATTATGGTGAACTGACAAACGGAAATGTAGAGATGAACATATTTCCAAATGAATTACCGTCACACTATTTCGCAAAAAGTTTAAACCGGCATAATCAATTTTTAAAATTCGGTATCGAATATTATTTTGTCGAAAACTCGTCAACTGCGAATGAAAGCATTCTGGATGGGAAGATCCCGGTTTACAAAGATTTGTTGACGGGGCTAAAAATATATAAAGTTAATGGGGACTAAATGCTCTATCTCATTCGCGAAGCTTTGCGCCTTCGTGTCTTTGCAGCAAAAATTTATTTCTGCTTCAATTCAAACAACAAAATCTTGCTCGGACTCGCATCACTCTCGAGAGAAGCGATTTGTATATTCAATAAATAAATCCCATCAGCAATATTTCCAGGAACATAAATTAATTCCGTGATGCTGCAATTTACACGGGTTGCGGCCGGATATTTCCAGAATTCATGGTGTGCGGCTAAAACACCCCCATCGTTTTCTTTGTCAACGGAAGGCAGATCCAATAACAAATGTTCGATTCCTGAATCTGCAATAAGTTTGGCAGCACTTGAATGCAGATATGGTGCATTCTTCCCCGAGTAATTTTTGGTCTTTTTGAAATCATCATTTGGTAAAGTGCGAATCACCAGAGCTTTGATCTCGTTATCGGGAATAAATTTTTCTTTAATCTCATCCAATATTATTACCCGATCAGTATTTGGGAGAGGTCGTGGCTGCACACTTATCAATTGCGCAATGAAATGAAATTCTTTTAAGCATTGATTGATCGTGTAAGGTTCTTTTGAAATATGTCCGACACATTCAGTATGCGTACCATTACCATGCGGTGACAAGAACAGGTTATTCACGTTACATGGTCCGCCCTCGTTCATTGAACCAACAAAACCTTCTGCTCTGAAAGTTTTAAATTCGGGATTCGGCAGATAATATGCATTCACATTGTTTGTACCGTTATTGAGAGAAAGAGAAATGTCAATTGGTTTTGAGAGATCTGCCTCTAATTTTTTATCTTGAAAGTTTAACTTTATTTTCATGATAATATGTTTTTAATCTATATTGCATTTTAAATTCGTTAATCTGCGAAATCTGCGCGACACTAAATTCTCATCAGATCAGAACTGATTCGATCTGCGAATATTTTCCCTTTGTTCGTCAATGTAATTACTTGTTTATCCATTATTAATAAGCCGGAATTCATATAAGATTTTATTCCCGATAAAATCGAAGCAGAATATTCTTCACCAAAATCCAAACTAACTTTCTTAAGATCAATTCCCCATTGAGTCCGCAATGACACCATCACATATTCATTAAACCGAATATTCATGTTTCTCGGTTCAACTTCACCCGAAAACAAACCCTGGCGGATAAGATCAATATATTTGACGTTGTTAGAAACATTTGCCCATCGATCCGTTCCATTAAAAGAGTGAGCAGAAGGTCCTATTCCTAAATAAGCTTCACCCAACCAGTAACCGGTATTATGTAGTGAACGTTTTCCCGGTTTCGAGAAATTGGAAATCTCATAATGTTCGTATCCTTTCTCCCTTAGTCGTTCAATTAAATAATAAAATTGTGAAATACTTTCCCCTTCGTCAGCCAGTGTTATAGTTCCTTTTTCAACAAATTTCGCAAGTGCAGTACGTGGCTCAATCGTCAGAGAATAGCAGGAAATATGCGGAATATTCAATTTAGTTAAGATATCAATGTTGGCTTTCCATTGAGTTTCGGTAAGCCCCGGAATTCCATAGATCAAATCAACCGATAAATTTTCAAATCCCGCAGTCTGCGCTTTTTCAATTGCCGTTAGTGCCTCATTCGCAGTATGTATTCGTCCGAGAAATTTCAAGTGATCATCATAAAATGATTGAACCCCGATACTCAGTCTGTTAATACAGGTTGATTTTAATTCAAGAATTTTATCAGAAGTCAAATCATCCGGATTTGCTTCCAACGTAATTTCGACACCCTCTTCAATATTAAAATACTCGTATGTAGCTTCCAAAATATTCGAGATGTCCTTTGTAGAGAGTAGTGAAGGTGTCCCACCACCGAAATAAATGGAAGTAATCCCCTCCCGACTTCCCCCAAATGGGGGAGGAGAAAAAAACGAGGATTGCATTTCTATTTCGGAAATAATCGATGAAATCATTTGATTTTTAAACTTCAGAGAAGTACTGAAATGAAAATCACAATATAAACAAGCTTTTCTGCAAAAAGGTATGTGTATATATATACCAGGCATTTTCTTTTATTTAACTCTCCCCGTTTGGGGAGGGCAGGGTGGAGTAGTTATAGAGACATTGCATGCTACGTCTCTACCGGATTTTATCCTTTTCTATTCAGAATAATGCGAAACGTTGTTCCTTTTCCGGCTTCAGATGATTTCACGAAGATTCTTCCTGAATGATAATCTTCAACGATTCTTTTCGCCAATGACAGGCCCAAACCCCAACCACGGCTCTTGGTCGTATATCCCGGTTTAAATATTGTTTTGTATCTACTCTTAGGCATTCCTGATCCTGTATCGGTCACATCTATATACACAGAGTTTTCGAGATCTGTAACAGATATAGTAATGCTTCCGGAACCATTCATCGCATCAATCGCATTTTTAAATAAATTTTCCAATACCCACTCAAATAAAGGAGCATTTAATGGAATTAAAACCGCTTCTTTACGGGGCATCGAAATGTAGAATGTAACTTTACTTGAAGTCCTTGATTTAATATAATTTGTGATTCTCTGAAGGAGTTCATTCAAATTCTCGTCTTTCAATGCGGGGACTGCCCCAATTTTTGAAAATCTTTCTGTAATGGTATTGAATCGTTGAATATCTTTCTCAATTTCGGCTGTCATCTCAGAATCCATCCCCTTCATTTTTATTAGTTCAAGCCATGCAATAAGTGATGAGAGGGGAGTACCTAATTGATGTGCGGTTTCTTTTGCCATACCAATCCAAACCTGATTTTGTTCTGCTTTACGTGACTCGGAAAATGCAAAATAAGAGACGAGCAGAAAAAGAGTTATCACGCCTAACTGAAAATATGGATAATATCGAAGTTCGTTAAGCAAAACTGAATCTTTATAGTAGATGTAGTTTTTGACTCCCTCCGCCAATTGAAACTCAATGCGATCGTGCTGCGACTTCATTGTCTTAAGTTGCTTCTGAATGTATTCAGGATTATTTGCCTGTAGGCTATCGAGATTTCGGAAAGTGATTAAATTGTCTTTGTCGTCGGTAAGGATCACCGGAACAGTGGTGTTATTCTTAACGACTTCAAATGCGAAACTGAAATCGCCCATACTGTCATTGATGTTTGCAAGTTGTTCTGTACCCTTTGCCCATAATTCCACCTTCTTTTTTTCTTCCTCTGAAAGCTTTTTAACGAGGGTTCGGGTATAGATTAGAGAAATCGCACCGATCAGCAAAGCACTGACCAGTAATACGGTTTTCCAAAGCTGTTTTTTTTCGTAAATATTCATGCAAAAAGCGCTTTTTCACTGAATGTAAGTCAGCAAAGAAACGAAAATATTTCCCGAATTTGTTTTTTAGTTCAAAAACTGTTACATTCGTGCTCTCAAATAATCCTTCAAAAACCAACACACACAATGAAAAAAGCATTTACATTACTCTTCGCTGCCTCATGTATGTACGCATGTGCACAATCTCTTTCTCCGACGGTCATTGCTTCTGCCGGTGGTTTCTTCCAAAACGGAACCTTTTCGAATTCATGGACATTTGGAGAGATGACGGCTGTCGCAACCGTTACCGGTGGTAGCAGTATTTTAACTCAGGGCTTCCAACAACCGTCTGATATTTCTACGGCAGTTACACCAAAACCTGTCCCTGGAAATAATCAGATCGGAGTATATCCCAATCCATCGAACGGGCAGTTTCAGGTAAGCTTTCTTGGAGCATCAGAAAGTACAATCACCTTCAAGATATATGACGTGCTGGGTCAAATCGTTTCAGACCGGATTCAGAAATTCAGCACTGGGTTGAATCATACAGAATTCGATCTTAGAAATCTTCGCCCTGGAATGTATTTTCTTGAAGCCAGCGTGCAGATGAACTCCGGTGAACGATATACCCGTGTTACCAAGTTAAATATTACGTACTAAAAAGTTATTTTCCTCTTTCTAATTTTTACATCGACAAACCAAATTAAGCCATGAAAAAATTAACTACCTCCATCAAAATAACCCTTTTCTTTTTATTTATTGGAACCTCACCCATATTCGCTCAAGCGCCACAGATGATGAATTATCAGGCCATTGCACGCGATGCATTAGGGAATGAACTGATAAGTCAGGCCGTTGGTCTCCGTTTTACAATCCTTGATGGTGTCACACCTGTTTTTCAGGAAACTCAAACTTCAACCACCAATCAGTTCGGACTCTTTTCAGTGAAGATCGGAAATGGGACAGCTGTTCTAGGAACAATAGCTGGTGTTAACTGGGGTTCCGGTGCTAAATCTTTACAGGTAGAAATGGACCCAACAGGCGGTACCAACTATGTGAATATGGGCTCAAATCAAATGATTTCAGTTCCCTACGCACTTTACGCTAATTCAGGTCCGGGTGGTCCCACAGGTGCAACCGGAGCGGCAGGTGCAACCGGAGCGGCAGGCGCAACGGGAGCGGCAGGTGCAACGGGAGCGGCAGGTGCAACAGGAGCAGCAGGTGCAACGGGAGCAGCAGGTGCAACAGGAGCAGCGGGTGCAACAGGAGCAGCAGGTGCAACGGGAGCAGCAGGTGCAACGGGAGCAGCAGGTGCAACGG
>JAHEYM010000319.1 GCA_023251595.1 Bacteroidota bacterium | reverse complement strand
ATATCACCGATCGCCAAACTCCATCTGTATATATAAAAAATTATTATAAAGATATAAATCAGATAAATCAAATTCGCCCTTTAACAAATGCCTATTTCGGGAATTGCATTATATACGGTCAGATTGATGATGAATTAATTCTCGATTCACTTCCCGGAATATTCAAACCTTTTTTCGAGAATTGCGTGATTAAAACCACACTAAACACAACAGGCGTTCGGTATAATTTTGTTTGGAAAAATGCCGATCCGCTTTTTCACGATAAGGATAATAATAATTATTCGCTCGACAGTTTATCGTCTGCAATCGACCGTGGTGACAGCAGAATTACCAATGCACCACCCGCTTTGTTCGAAGATATTTTCGGGAAACCCAGATTAAATGACGCGGGACCGGATTTAGGGGCAGTGGAAAAATGAGGTATGAGCTATGAGTTATGAGCTATGAGTTATGAGCTATGAGTTATGAGTTATGAGCTATGAGTTATGAGTTATGAGTTATGAGCTATGAGCTATGAGTTATGAGTGTAAACTAACACTCTATTCTCTATTCTCTATTCTCTATTCTCTATTCACTATTTCAATAATTCATTATAATAATTTCATTAGTGTTGCAAGGATTGCAATGCTGGCGCCGAGCATTCCCCCCATGCGTAAAGTCAGACGGAGTTCAGACTCTTTGATACGAAGTTCAAGTTCTTTCAGATCTTGTTTGGTAGCCCAAGTGTCAAAAATAATTGTATTACGCATAGAAAAGGATTTAGATTGTGGCTCAAATTTATTGCAATAACATTTACAGAACAAAATTATTTTTCAACATTTCAATTTGCCACATTTTTTCTCAGCAGTAAGAAGGGGTCACATTTATTTTGTTGTGATGAAGTTATATTTGACACATTCATTAAAGTCTGCCGTCCGGAAAACTTTAGAGATCCTACAAAACGCATTTATATTTTTCTAATTCTTATAATTCTACAACGCATTTTGTAGGATGACAATGCCATGCTCATTAGGTTTGGGGGTGGTATGGAGGGGGACGCGCGCTTCTGACTTCAAGTTCACAGAATTTCTTTAGCGCACGTCCCTCTCCATACCCTTGATATGCGGAACTTGTCATCCTGCTTGATTGCGGTGCAAAAAAATTAATAACAGCAATTCTCTAAATGCAATCAAAAGCAGGATCCCTAACGATTTCCGGACGGCAAACTCATATTAAAATTAAACATGAAAAGAAATAGCACTGAGCTCGTGTTTCCAAATCACTCTCCAACTTTTTGCCGATAACATTCGCATAGGTATATATATATTCAATTCATCTGAGTTTATAGTTTTTGCGACATAATCAACAACTTTATTTTTTCCATCTCTGCTTTCAGTTGCGAAATTTCGGTCTGTCGCATTGCATCCGCCTGTTTGAGTTTTTGTAGTTCCATTTGTTCTTCCTCATTAGCCGATTTTAATTTCAGATTTTCGGTGTTTAGTTCCTGCACGGCTTTTACAAGAGGGACTACAAATTCGGCATATCGTAAACCGTAAAAATCGTTCTTATTTTTTGGTGCATCAACTCCGCTGAAATCGTAACCTGTGTTTTTTGCAGCAAGTTCTACTTCTTGCGCAATAAATCCACTATAAGTAATTTTCGATTTTGCAATTTTCGCATCCAATTGTTCTGTACTTATAGCAAGCTCTTTTTCCCCATGATGCGATATTATTTGTGCCTGAGGCAACAATTCATCAAGCGTATTCACATCAATATTGTAGGTTACCGGATTTAATTTCAGTATAAAATCAAGTCCGGGAACATTGTGCGCCACATTTGTTTTAAACCTACCATCACTGAGGGTTGTCCAACTAACCTGACCGCCTATAGAAGTAATTGTACTATTTCCGATCCTTACTTGGTTTGAAGCAAGGAAAGCTGAATTAGCACCCAATGCCATTGAATTCGAATATCCAGATGAACTTGCCAATGCGAGGTAGCCAAGAAAGGTACAATAATTCCCATTAATGGTGCCGTATCCTGTTTCAAACCCCACACCAGTATTGCATTCCGAAACCGTGTTGGAAACCAAAGCACGATCACCAAATGCACTATTAAACGATCCATATGAAGAATCCAGTGCTTCACCACCGAAAGCGGAATTAAAGTTTCCGGTGAGGTTCTTATAGAGAGAAGTCATTCCAAATGCACAATTTTCCGCTCCAGTTGTATTCCAAGCCATAGCTAATTTTCCCATCGCTGTATTGTTATTGCCGGTGGTATTATCAATCATCGTATAAGTTCCAACGGCTGTATTGTCAGTACCTGTTGTATTTGAACCCATAGCCGACACTCCAAAAGCGATATTACTCCCACCGGTGGTGTTTGACGAAAGGGCACCGCTCCCGAAAGCAGAATTTTCGTTACCTGTTGTGTTTTGATATAGGACATTTCTTCCTACCGCTGTGATGTTAGAGCCAGTTGTATTTACATATAGCGCTTTATAACCAACCGCAGTATTTCCACTGCCGGTTGTGTTTGTTTGGAGACTAAATGCACCGAAACCACTATTATTCCATTGCTGATTGGAATTTCCAGAATGATAACCTAAAAACGTATTTGCATAGACAGACTGAGTTATCAGACCTGCGTTTTGATTATTAACTTTGAAAGCAAAATCCTGGGCATCAGTTGTGCCAATAAAATTTGTTAGCGGATCAGTACCGGCATTACCTGTAATTCCCCAAGCGGTTCCATTTACTGTTCCTGTAGCTCCAGTCGCACCTGTCGGTCCTGTAACTCCAGTCGGACCCATAGGACCTCCCGAAGGACCAGTAGCACCGGTTGCTCCATCAATACCAGTCGGACCAGCTATTCCCGTTGGACCAACGGCACCAGTAACTCCGTCAATTCCTGATGGACCTGCTACACCTGTTGCTCCATCAACACCTGTCGAACCCACGACTCCCGTCGCCCCCGTCGGACCCACCGGTCCCGCAGCGGAGTATAATGCGTAGGGAACACTGAGGAGTTGCGACTCACCCATGCTCACGTAATTGGTTCCGCCGGTGGGATCCATTTCCATTTCGAGGTACTCGTTGCCGTTGCTCCAGGGAATATTGGAAAAGATGCCGGAAACGATTGTTCCCATTCCGATTTTCAGGGTGAAAAGTCCGAATTGATTGGTTGTTGTCGTGAAGGTTTCCTGATAAAGAACGGGACCCAAAGAACCATCATGAATCGTGGCTCTGAGACCTACTGCCTGACTAATCAGCGGATTTCCTGAAAGATCTCTTCCTATTGCCTGATAATTTATTCCCTGCGGTACCTGAGCGAACGAAAAAGAACAGATAACAGTGAAAAGTGAACAGATGAGTAGCATTTTTGGTCTCATAGTTTTGGGGATTTAAGGATTATCGGAGGTAATATATGAAATAGTTAAACAAAGTGCAAATTTTTAGCAATACAAACTCTGAAAATAAAGTCCGAAAATAAAGAATATCAAAGGATATTCAAAAATTATCGCAGCAGTCAATGAAAAAAATACTCCCGCCAAGACGCAAAGACGCCAAGAGATAGTGCTTAAGCAAATCTTTCTTTGCGGCTTTGCGGGCAGTTAATGTTTTATTTCCTCCCTTCCACAACTTCTCCCCCACTTTTGGGGGAGGCTGGGAGGGGGCAGGAGGGGGTCACTCATCCTCCGCAAAGGTCAACACATAACCATTATTATCCAACATCGAAAATTCGGTCGCACCGTAAAATGCTTTCTCGAGACCATGAATTATTTTGACTTTGTTTTTTATTCCGTCGAAAAAAGTTCGGATATTTTTTATATTTATATATAATAATAATGAACCCCCTTTCTCGCGACTGATGTCAGGCAAATCATTTCCAAGACTCTCGAAGGTCTGGAACATGAAAGTAACGTTTCCGCACTTCATCATTGCCCATACAAATGGTTCCGCTTCCGGAACATGGGCAATTAATTCGAAACCCAATTGCTTGTAAAAAGCAATGGTTTGATTTATGTCTTTTACAAAAATGTTTGGTGAGATAGTATCCATAGTATATATATTTTTTTCTTAGTGCCTTCGCGCCTTTGCAGCCAATCTCCCCACCATGAATGGCGGGGTTATTTTTATTTACCGTGGAAGAAGTAATGTTGAATCCCGATCCTGAACAAGGGATAGAAATGACTCCACGATTTATTTATTATATTGAATGAAGCGGTGAGATCGAGACGGGTATTGGAATTAAAGATGGTCTGAATTCCAACACAGGCATCGATATAATGATCCTTCTTCAATGTTGCGGTTTCAGCTTCTACAGGATAATCATCTTTAACGATTTTTGCACCGCCGAACGATTTTCCGAGAAGTTCCAGATATATATTATAATTCTGTTGTCCGTAACCTGTATATTCTTTTGGATATAACAAATAACCAAAAGCAAGATCATATATATACGCATCACCATAAGTCAGATCGGTTTTGAATATGGGATTGCTGAAAATGTAATCATAACGTATTTCATGATATGGTAAAGGATGAATATATCCACCGGTAAATGTTATTGCGAGACGATGCATTAATTGAGTTGCGATCAATCCACCGCCATAACCTTTGTTATCGCCATCCAAAGAGGGTTCTGCTTCGTCATGTGCAGCAATGGTTGTGGAGGCATTGGCATATAATGCCATGCGGAAATGAGATTTCTCACGGTCGATTGAAACAAATCGGTATTTCGAATAAAAATATACTCCACCCCATCTATATGGATAATCTATCCCGAAGTTTTTATTGTTGGCAAAATATATAGTTGAAGTCCCGATATGAAAATGATTGACAAGATTTGTTGGGAGAATATCATTATGATGATTTGAAGCAGAAGTTTCAACATAAACAGACAGTCGCGAAGTAACACCATACAACAAACGGATATAATATTGATGACGCAATATCTGCAATTCCTGATAAGTTTCAATTCCCAGTTTTATTCCGGGAATTCCTTTTGGGATGCTGCTCGCAGCTTCAGTGTTCGGGTACAACTCCTGTGCAAATGAAAAACCCGCCTTCAACAAGAATAAAAAAAAGAGAATGTACCTGGTCTTCATTTGCCGTTTAGTTTTGCGCGCAGATTTCGCAGATTATAGCAGATGTTATCACAGATGTCTTTTTTGTATTCAGATTTCGTTGTTTTTCGCTGA
>JAHEYM010000021.1 GCA_023251595.1 Bacteroidota bacterium | reverse complement strand
GAAGAAATGAATAGTGAAGGAATGAAGGAATGAAAGATTGTTTGGTCTGCTGAAACGAACTGCAGGAGGAAAATAATGCCTTTAGGCATGAAAGATCGGTAGAAACGGGAATATTTTACATTAATCAAAAGTGCCGTAGGCACGAAAGATTTGAAGGAAGATAGTTGTCATTTCATCACCATTATCCGTCCGTGTCGCGTATCCATTTCACCCGAAATTTGAAGTTGATAATAATAAATTCCGATTGCGATTTGGGTTGAAGGCCAGTTATTCAAATAATTTTCCGAGGTGAATATTTTTCTTCCCCAACAATCATATATAATTAATTTGGAGTCGGGGGGTAAATCTTTTATTTCGAATAAATTATTTGGGTTGAGAATGCTTGGAATGATAATGTTGGAAGATGGAATTTACAGATGTTTTTATCCCTGTTGAAAAGTCTACCCCACAAATCATGCAAACATTTCCATTTCCATCGGCGACGATAAATGTACACGGGATTGAACATAAATCCATGAATAGAGTATCACCATTGAAATGGTTAAATACAGTACAGCCAATTGGATTTATAAGATATGTTTGACTGGCGCACGTGAATTGAGCACTATCTTGCATTGCCCAAACTCCGTTACATCCTAATGTCGGTGGAATAATATAATATGTGTTCGGAGAGTATGTATATTGTCCGAAAGACTTGATTAAGAGACCAAAACAAAATGCGGAGATTACGAAAAGCCGAACCATTTCTCGATGGGTTTAAATTAGGCCAAAGACTGTATTTCCAAATATATGAAATATTTTTGGTAGAAGTTCGGGTTTGAAAAAACAATTATTTGAGTTGGCTCTAATCCTTTGCGGCTTTGCGGCTTTGCGGGCTCATTCCCTTGTGCACACACACCCCGTCACTTCATGACACCCCTCTCGAGAGGGGAAAATTTTCCATTCTCCTCCAGCTAAAGCAGGAGGCAATTCACACTTTCACTCTTTCATTCTTTCACTCTTTCATTCTTTCACTAATGTTATGTGTGATAAACCCTCTTAATAAAAGGTTTTTCGACCATATAGAAAAAAGAAAAAACGCAAATCTGATTCACCGCCGCGGCAATTAATCCATTTTCGGATTGATACCAGATTGCCACCGCATACGCCTGAATTTGTCCGATGCCATACATCGGATTACGTATATATTTGTAAGGACCAACTACAACAAAGTCGGATATCTTTTTGCCGAGAAACATATCCTTCCAATAATATATATCGACGCCCACAACCCAGGCAGACCAAACCTTCACCGTAAATCCGGTAAAAAACATGATAGCAACTACGACAGTTAAAATTACCGGTGAAACGAAATCAAAAAGATTTCCGGGAGAAGAGGATGAAACATATCCGATGCTTGTAAAATTATGATAAAAAATAAAACCGAGAATTCCTTCATATATTAAATATCCTTTTTCTTCACCCCACTTTTTTACAAACCTTTTTCGTAATCCGTTTTCGGAAAGCACCAGACTGATAAATAATATATAACAAATTTCACTTGCTATAAAATAATATATTGCTACGTCGGAATTATGCGTGTGATTATTACCGAGATAAACTGAAAGTGCGAGGGAAGAGAGCATGACTATCGATCGCCATATCGAAGCATGTTTGATCACATAACCGGAAAGGTCGAAACCGAGGATAATTAATTTGAGAATAAATCTGAAAAACCCGTTCTTCGCTCTTTTTGAAGCCATACATACCTGTTAAACTGCGGAGGGAGGGTGCGCAAAGGTAGGAAAAAGAATTTGAAAAAAATTTGGAGAGTGAAAAGAATGTAGTACTTTTGCCGTATGACGCCGGTTCCTCCTTTCCCAGACTTTGTGCTGGTGATGAAACCGGCTTTTTGTTTTTAGTGAAGTTTTTGTTTTTCTAGAGATTAGCCGAACTTCTGTCGAAAAGTCAATCTGGAAATAATATTTATTTACAAAGGTTATGTAAGGATATTAGTTTTGAAAAAGTGAGACAATATTGAAAGTACAAAGATAAGGAAGATTTGAAAAATTATTTGAAGTCGTTCGAAACTTTTGTGTGAATATGTTTGGTCACACTTTCTCCCAACGGGTATGGTCTATTAAACGCCTCCTGTCGCACTGCAAAATGCGCCGATAATTTCCGGATCATTTCTTTGGACAACCCTTTTTTGTAATTCAGTATATCTGAAACCAAACCTTTACTGACGCCCGTTAATTTTGCCAACGCTGTCGAATTCATTTTATGCTCTTCCATAAAACTGAGGAGCAAAGGAATAGGTTCAACCTCCGAAAAAGTATTGTTTTCTTCATCATATTTTTCAATCAATAAAGTAAGCAAATCCATTTCATCCTCAATTTCCTTGCGGTGTATTGATGACACGGGATTAAAAGAAAGTTTCTCAAGAATATTGCAATATTCAAAATATTGCTTTTTAGTTTTAATTACTTTGTATTTTAATGTTTTCATTCTTTCCAAATTCATGCGAAAATAAGGTTAAAAAAGATATAAGTTCACTTTTTGTGAACAATAATTTATCCAAATTATGGATTCAGAAAATTGGTCGGAGTACAAATTTCTTTTATTTCTTCCAAACATTCTAATGCTAAATCAGCCTCAGATCGAGAACGAGATCAAGATCAGCCTCTTTAAAATTTTTTTCATCGCCTTTATTTTAATTTTCAACACAGAGAACGCAGAGTTGACGGAGTTTCACAGAGAAATGATCTGGTTTATTTTTTTATACTGCGAAAATCTCATAATCCCTCTGTGTAACTCTGAATTCTCTGTGCGCCCCGTGTTGAATTTTGCAGACAATGTGTCGAGAATGTCATTACATTAATGTTACGCCAAGCGAAAGTAATATGTTTATTGCCGAAAATCAAATCAATCAAACGAGTATGCGAAGGTTTTTCAAGGGCATTCTGCAAAAACATCATAATCATTTGTTCAACCACGCCGTGGTTGTCGAATTTTGTTCGTCTCCATCTTCTATTAACGTTGAATCCCTTCAGGATTCTCATTTCAACCTATCAACCCATCAACCCATCAACCTATCAACCCTTCAACCTATCAACCCTTCAACTCTTCAACCCTTCAACCCTTCAACCTATCAACCCTTCAACTCTTCAACCCTTCAACGAAATAAAACACTTTGTTTTCTAATCTGTAATATCTACCTTTGCGGGCGTTTTCAGGGCTACCAATTATTAACCCATTAGAAATGAGATTGTTGCAGAAAAAGTACCTTCGTTTTACCCTACTCCTCGTGGCAACCGCCATGTTTTTTCTGGTTTCAACCCTTCTAAAAGCTGAAAAACCCGCCGCTAAAGACGAAAAAAAGCCGGAAGTAGTTGCTCCGCACAAAGTTGAAGGAACTTCTTCGAAGATGGATGAGCCAACTTCAACTAATACTGAAACTGCTAAAGACGGCAGCGAATCGAAGGAGAAAAAGTCATTTAATGCCGGCGAGATGATCATCGGTCACATCGCCGATAACCACGAATGGCATCTTTGGGGTGAAGGTGAACATGCTGTTGCCATTCCGCTTCCGGTGATTCTTTATTCATCAGGCAAAGGATTTTCGATATTTTCTTCTTCTCATTTCGAAGACGGGAAATCATATCAGGGTTATCGAATTATTGACGAAGAATTTGTAAAAGATCAGAATCTTGATCATAATAAATACATTAATGGCAACATCGTTGCTGTCGATGAAAACGGTAAACTTGATACCACGGCCTCTGCCGGAATCTGGGATCTCTCTATCACCAAAAATGTTGCTTCTCTCTTTATCGGTGTCTTTTTGATCCTGTTTATCATCCTCTCTGTGGCGAAATCTTATGTACGAAACAAGGAAACCGCCCCGAAAGGAATGCAATCGATGTTCGAACCGATTATTGTTTTTGTCCGCGACGACATCGCTAAAAATTCGATCGGCGAAAAACATTATAAAAGATTTATGCCTTTTCTTTTAACCGTATTTTTCTTCATCCTGATTAATAACCTCCTCGGATTAATTCCGATTTTTCCGGGTGGCGCAAATCTCACCGGAAATATTGCCATTCCGATGACACTCGCGGTTTGCACTTTCGTCATCATGATGGCAAACACGAAAAAACATTATTGGAGACACACATTGGCAATGCCCGGAATTCCGATCGGTGTATTATTTATTCTCACACCCATCGAAATTCTCGGTATATTTCTGAAGCCGTTCGTCCTTATGATCCGGCTTTTTGCAAATATGCTCGCGGGACATATTGTTGCGCTGTCATTCTTCGCGATGATTTTTATCTTCGCCGAAAAAAATATATTTCTTGGATATGGTGTCTCGATCATGTCGATCGCATTCACCATATTTATGACTCTGCTCGATTTGCTTGTATCATTTTTACAGGCTTATGTATTCACACTTCTTTCAGCAATGTATTTCGGTATGGCGTTAGAAGAAAGTCACGATCACTAAATTAAATATTCTGTCGGGCTGCTTGCCGGCGACAGATATATATATAAGTCCGGCAGGCGAATCAGTACTAATTTCATTACCATGCTATCATCAGTTCTATTAGAAGTTGTTGCAAGACCCGAATATGGTATTGCAGCTCTCGGCGCAGGCGTCGCAGCTCTTGGAGCAGGTGTCGGTATCGGAAGGATTGGCGGATCAGCACTCGAATCGATTGCTCGTCAGCCGGAAGCGATGAATGATATTCGCTCCAACATGATCCTGATGGCCGCGCTTGTTGAAGGAACAGCGTTCTTCGCAATGGTTATTGGATTACTTGTAATCTTTATCAAGTAATTCAACCTCTTATTCCTGCATCCTTGCGATTGGCCGGGATGCAGGTTTAATTAACAATGAACAATTAATAATTAACAATTATATATAAGTCATGCAACTCGTACAACCCGCACTCGGACTCATCTTCTGGATGATCCTTTCTTTCGGAATTGTCTTTTTCATTTTGAAAAAGTTTGCCTGGAAACCAATTCTCAAAGCACTCGATTCGAGAAATGATTCTATTCAGGAAGCACTTGACACCGCAAAAAAAACACGTCAGGAAATGGCGGCTCTTAAATCTGAGCATCAACATTTACTCGAAGGTGCAAGAATTGAACGCGATGTTATTTTAAAAGAAGCCCGTGAAGCAAAAGATCAGATTATTGCGGAGGCAAAACAGAGAGCGGAAGTAGAAGGAACACGTCTGATCGCAATCGCACGCGATGCAATTGAAAATCAGAAAATGGCGGCCATTATTGAATTGCAAAATCAGGTGGCAAAAATGGCAATCGAAATGGCAGAAAAGATTATTCGCGCTGAACTCTCCACCGACGAGCGTCAACGTGCGCTTGTAAATCAATTGGTGAAAGAAATTAATCCAAACTAATTTCACGCGAAAATGCTCGAAACGAAAGTATCAAAAAGATACGGTAAATCAATATTGTCATTAGCAATCGACCGCGGTATTTTGCCACAGGTTTCTGCTGATATGCAATTACTGCAGAATACGATTGAACAAAATAAGGAGTTCAGAGCTTTCTTGAAAAGTCCGATTATTAAGACCGCAAAAAAACTTGAGCTTATTAAAAAATTATTTTCGGGAAGAATAAATCCCCTGACACAAACATTTCTTGAATTTATTGTCGGTAAGAAAAGGGAAAATATGCTCGATGGCATCGTCGCAGATTTTCTGAACCGTCATCTTGAACTTCGCGGAATCACAACAGCAGTGCTGACTACAGCGGTAGGTATTGACGATAAAATTCGAAAAGATATTATTGATATAGTGAAAAACAATTTAAAATCGGAAGTCGAATTAACCGAAAAAGTCGATAAAGACATCATCGGCGGATTTGTTCTTCGTTTTAAAAATTATCAATACGACACAAGTATCTCACATAGCTTGTCGCTATTGAGACAATCATTCAACAAAAATCTTTACATCGGAAAAATTAATAATAAATAATCATGGTTGAAGTAAGACCGGATGAAGTTTCTGCCATCCTCAAAGAACAATTAGCAGGTTTTAAAACTACAACTGAACTCGAAGAAATAGGAACCGTTCTTCAGGTGGGTGATGGAATTGCCATCATCTACGGACTCACAAATGTGGGTGCGGGCGAGTTGATTGAATTTGATAACGGTTTAAAAGGAATCGTTCTTAATCTTGCAGAAGACAATGTGGGTGCGGTTCTTCTCGGTAGTTCAAATGCTGTGAAGGAAGGCGATACAGTGAAACGTACACGTCGTATTGCATCTATTAATGTGGGTGAAGGAATGTTAGGTCGCGTGGTCGATACATTGGGAAATCCGATCGATGGAAAAGGACCGATCACGGGACAATTATATGAAATGCCGCTCGAAAGAAAAGCACCGGGTGTAATTTATCGTCAACCTGTTAATGAACCGTTGCAAACCGGAATTAAACCGATCGATGCTATGATTCCGATTGGTCGCGGACAACGTGAATTAATTATCGGCGATCGTCAAACCGGAAAAACTGCCGTAGTAATTGATACAATTATCAACCAAAAAGAATTTTACGAAGCGGGCAAACCTGTATATTGTATATATGTAGCGATCGGACAAAAAGGTTCGACCGTTGCGCAGATTGTAAAAACGTTGGAAGAAAATGGAGCGATGGCATATACAGTTGTTGTTGCCGCTACAGCTTCCGATCCTTCTGCGATGCAGTTTTACGCGCCGATGGCTGGTGCCGCAATTGGTGAATATTTCCGTGATACCGGACGTCCTGCTTTAATTACGTATGATGATCTTTCGAAACAAGCGGTTGCATATCGTGAAGTTTCTCTTTTGCTTCGTCGCCCACCGGGTCGTGAGGCATATCCCGGCGACGTATTTTATTTGCACAGCCGTCTTCTCGAACGTGCTGCTAAAGTAAATAACTCAGATAAAATTGCAAGTCAGATGAACGATTTGCCTGAAAGTATTCGTCATCTTGTAAAAGGTGGCGGTTCGTTAACTGCTCTTCCAATTATTGAAACACAAGCAGGTGATGTTTCTGCATATATACCTACGAACGTAATTTCAATTACCGACGGACAAATATTTTTGGAAACTACTTTATTTAATAATGGTGTTCGTCCCGCAATTAATGTTGGTATTTCCGTATCAAGGGTTGGTGGAAATGCGCAGATTAAATCGATGAAGAAAATTGCCGGAACTTTGAAATTGGATCAGGCACAATATCGTGAGCTTGAAGCATTTTCAAAATTCGGTTCTGATCTTGATGCTGCAACAAAATCGGTACTTGATAAAGGTGCACGTAACGTGGAAATTCTGAAACAACCACAGTTCTCGCCTATGCGTGTTGAACAACAGGTTGCAATTATTTATCTCGGTACAAAAGGATTATTGAAAAATGTTCCGGTGAAATATATTAAGGAATTCGAAGCGACTTATTTAAGCATTCTGGAATCAAAACATACTGATACACTTGCATCACTGAAAGCAGGAAAATTGGACGATACAGTTCTTAAAGTATTGGAAGCAGTCGGTGCAGATGTTGCGAAAGGTTACGAAAACAAAATATAATTATATATAATTCAGAATGGGCAGTTTAAAGGAAGTCCGCACAAGGATCGCATCAGTTTCTTCAACGCAGCAAATCACCAAAGCGATGAAGATGGTGTCGGCTGCCAAGCTACGCCGTGCCCAAGATGCGATCATACAGATGCGTCCGTATGCTAACAAGTTGCGCGAAATTCTTGAAAATCTTTCTCAGAATCTGGAGTCGAGCGCGGGTGGTGCATATACAAAAGTGCGTCCCGTGAATAATGTTTTGATTATCGCAGTCACTTCGAATCGTGGTCTGTGTGGGGGTTTTAATGCAAATGTGATCCGTACAGTGAACAGAATGATTGCGACCCGTTACAATGAACTGAATAAAACCGGAAATGTAAAAGTATGGTCGATCGGAAAAAAAGCGTCTGATTTTTATTCAAAGCAGAAAACGATGTTTGCCGGACAAAGCAACACTTTATTTACTGAACTTAATTTTGCAAATGTTGCTCCGCTTGCAGAACAGTTTATGAAAGAGTTTGTGGATGGCAAATACGATCATATTGAATTAGTATATAATCATTTCAAAAATGCTGCTGTTCAGAATGTTTCTGCTGAACAATTTTTGCCTTTGCAGCCGCCGACTTCCAAAGAAAAACCTGTCAATAAATTTATTCCGGATTATATTTTCGAACCCGTGAAAGAAGATCTGGTGAAAGAATTAATTCCGAAAGCATTGAAAATACAGCTTTATAAGTCGTTGTTGGAAAGTCACGCTGGTGAACATGGTGCGCGCATGACCTCGATGAATAAAGCAACAGACAATGCACAGGAATTATTAAAGGCACTCAAGCTTTCGTATAACAAAGCACGTCAAGCCGCAATTACGGGCGAGATATTAGAGATCGTAGGTGGTGCGGAAGCATTAAATAATTAAATTGAAGCCAAAAGCTTTTTTCTATCTCCTTGTCATTTATGTTTTCCTGCAATTTGGATGGTGGGCGTATTTGCTTTTCGATCTCAACAAAGAGATTTATTTAATCACTTCTCACGGTGATGTGAGTACACTTTCGACCACTACAAATGATCCATTGTTAAGAAAACTTCACGAAAAATGGTGGATGATTGGGGGAGAAGGAGCAGTATTTCTCGGTTTATTATTTTGGGGTATCAGAACAACAAAAAAAGCAATTGACAGCGAAATATTATTGGCGCGTCAACATCAGAATTTTTTGCTTTCGGTTACGCATGAATTAAAATCGCCGCTTGCATCGGTGATGTTGAATCTTCAAACTCTTCAGAAACACCAACTTGATCATGAAAAAAAAGAATTGCTTTTGAAACATGCGGTTGAAGACACCACTCGTCTCAATAATTTGATTGAAAATATGCTTTTCGCTACAAGATTGGAAAATCAGCAGGAATTTTTCAGAAGAGAGGACGAGAATTTATCGGAAATGTTGACAAATCAAATTCAGAATTATAAAGCACAACGTTCACCCAATCATATTATAAACGCTGAAATAGAACCCGAAATATTTCTGTCATTCGACCGTATCGCATTTTCTTCGATGATAATTAATCTGCTCGAAAATGCAGAAAAATATTCGCCTGTAGGATCGACTATCTCTGTCAGACTCGCTACCCAGTATGGAAGAATAATGTTGAGTGTTTCTGATGAAGGATATGGAATTCCGGAATCCGAAAAACAAAATATATTCAGAATATTTTATAGAATAGGGAACGAAGAAACACGTAAAACAAAAGGAACGGGACTTGGTTTATATATAGTTAAGAAAGTCGTGGATGCGCATCAGGGAAGGATTACGGTGTCGGAGAATAACCCAAAAGGAACCGTGTTCGTCATTACATTTTAGCCATGAAAAAAAGATTAGTACTAATAATTATGGATGGTTGGGGTGAGGGCGCTGACACTCCTGCAAACGCGATTAAAGCCGCTTCCACACCATTTGTCGATAGCTTATATAAACAATATCCGCATGCAAATTTACTCACCTGCGGACTCGATGTGGGTCTCCCCGAAGGACAAATGGGAAATTCGGAAGTTGGACATCTCAATATTGGTGCGGGTCGCGTGGTTTATCAGGATTTTGCGAAAATAAATAAAGCAGTCGCAGATGGAACATTTCAACAAAATGAAGTATTACAGTCTGCATTAAAATATGTAAAAGAAAGCGGAAAAAATCTACATTTAATCGGACTTGTTTCTGACGGGGGAGTTCATTCTCATCAAAATCATTTGATTGAACTTTGTAAAGTTGCGGCAAAAGCCGGTGTCAATTCACGTACATATATACATGCGTTTACGGATGGTCGCGATACCGACCCACATTCCGGGATTAATTCTATAAATGAAGTTGAAAAAAATATTGCCTCTACACAATGCAAATTTGCATCAGTATCGGGAAGATATTATGCAATGGATCGCGATAAACGCTGGGAGAGAATTAAATTGGCATACAATGCAATGGTGAAAGGCACCGGAATCAAAGCCCTTTCCGCTTCTGAAGCCATTCAACATTCTTACGATCAAAACAGATCGGATGAATTTATCGTTCCAACCGTCATTACAATAAATGACAGACCTATTGCGAAGATTGAAGACGAAGATGCAGTAATTTGTTTTAATTTCCGTACAGACCGTTGTCGCGAAATTACGATGGCGCTTACGCAGCAAGATTTTCCGGAACAGAATATGAAGAAATTAAATCTCTATTATGTTACGATGACAAAATATGATGATACTTTTCAGAATATTCATGTTATGTTTGAAAAACAAAATCTGGATATGACATTAGGAGAAGCCTTATCCAATGCGGATTTGAAGCAACTCAGAATTTCCGAAACAGAAAAATATCCGCATGTAACTTTCTTTTTCTCCGGTGGAAGAGAAACAGTATTCGAAGGAGAAAAAAGAATTATGATTCCATCGCCGAAAGTTGCGACTTATGATTTAAAACCATCGATGAGCGCATACGAAGTGAAGGATGCTTTAATTCAGGAATTAAATAATGGTGAAGTTGATTTTGTATGTTTGAATTTTGCGAATGCAGATATGGTGGGACATACCGGTGTTTTTTCTGCTATTGTTGAAGCTGTCGAAACTGTTGATAAATGCGTAAAAGAAGTAGTAGAAGCCGGAATTAAAAACGGATATTCATTCATTATTACTTCCGATCATGGAAATGCTGATTGCGCAATTAATTCAGACGGTTCGCCAAACACAGCACATACATTAAATCCCGTTCCTTGGTTTTTAATTGACAGTGATTTTCATGGTCCCGTGAAAAACGGAAGACTTTGTGATTTAGCCCCAACGATTTTGCATATTCTTGGCGTTCAAATTCCAAAGGAAATGGATGGGAAAGTATTGGTTTAATTGTCTTTCCAAAGAATCTCTGTTTGAATTCGGAGGCTAAATTGCGAATTCTTTAATAAAGTCATACCTTTGTGTTATTAGAAGACAAACAATAAATTCACCCGACGAATTATTTGTGACACAATCTCCCTCGTTCTACTCTTAATTAAAGGAACTGAAGTTTTGACAAGCTGAAATTAGTCTTTAAAATTTTGCAAAATGGATAGAAAATTCAGATTATTATCGATTTTGTTTTTCTTTCTGGTTTCGAATATTGTTTCGGGCCAAGTTATATCGGCGGGTGGATCTCATTCGCTGGCAATTTGTGAAGACGGAACCGTACACTCTTGTGGATACGGTATTTATGGACAATTGGGTGATAGCACAGTAACAAGTAGAACAACCCCGGTTGAGGTGAATAATTTGTCTGGGATAATAGAAGTTGCAACTGGGTTTGAGCATTCGATTTTCCTGAAAAATGATGGTACAGTTTGGGCATGCGGTCTGAATACGTTTGGTCAGCTTGGCGACAGCTCAGTACTCACGAGAATTGCTCCGGTTCGTATTCAAAGTTTATCAGGGATTGTTGCGGTATCTGCAGGTATGAGCCACTCTCTATTTCTTAAGAATGACGGCACTGTATGGGCTTGTGGACTTAATATATATGGTCAGTTAGGCGACAGTACGTTACTTTCAAAAAACTACCCGATTCAAGTCCATAATATCTCCGGAATAATAGCACTGTCTGCCGGAGATGGGCACTCCCTCTTTTTAAGAAATGATAGTACGGTTTGGGCGTGCGGTCGGAACGCCTATGGTCAATTAGGAGATGGAACGATCATTAATAAAAGATTGCCTTTTCGGATTAATTCTTTACTGGATATAACTGCTATATCCGCCGGATTCGGTCACTCGCTATTCTTGAAAAGTGACGGCTCAGCTTGGGCTTGTGGATTGAATCTCGATGGTCAACTTGGTGACGGTTCAGTATCCAACAAATACTTTCCGTCACATGTTGACGCCCCTTCGGGGATTACGTCGATTGATGCAGGAAATAATCACTCACTTTTCCTGAGAAATGATGGGACGGTATGGGCTTGTGGTGATAATAACTATGGTCAATTAGGAATAACAGTTTTTGGGGTTTCCTTTCAAATTCCTTCTCAAGTGCCGACTCTTTCTGGAATTGTTGAAGTTAATGGTGGTCAGGCGCATTCTCTTTTCCTCAAAAACGATGGGACAGTCTGGGCATGTGGTGATAATAACCATGGTCAATTAGGAGAAGGTACAAACTACCGAAGATACACACCGGAACGTATGAACACATGCAGAGCGTTAACCCCGGAAAATGTGGATTCGACCACATCGTTTAACATCTACCCTAACCCGACAAAAGGAATCTTTTATTGTGAAGGTCCCTGTTCAATAAATATATATAATATTCTCGGACAAAGTATTTATTCACAAAAATTAATTTCTAAATTATCAAAAGTTGATTTGTCTGATCGAGCTATCGGAATTTATATGATTCGCATGATATTTGAAAATAAAATCACTACGCAAAAATTAATTATTAACTAAATAATTGATGTGAAATTTCGAGAACATTTTCCGAAAAAAATAAATTCTCCCGCAAAGCCGCGAAGACGCAAAGAAAGCCGTGTGTATTCGGAACTTTGCGTCCTTTGCGATTTGACTTGGCGTCCTTTGTGCTGAAAAACGATTATTCTATAGCCAGCAACTTAATTTTAGTTTGAAATGAAGAAAATCGGTATCTTTGAATGCGAAATATTGCTACAATACTCGGTCAAGGCGAGGCGTTAGATTGTTACAACATGCAATTGCAGGATGCATCGGTTATTGCTGCTAAAAATGAAAATGCCAGAATTGAACAAGCCATGGCAATAATAGATTCTATCACCGATCCATTAGACAAAGCCAAAATGTACAAGAAAATATTTGGAGACTGTTGCGATGTTCCCCAATCATGTGGTGGATGTGGTTGTCCTGAACCAACACCTCCTCCGGTAGTATAATTCCATTTGATAACCTTGAATTTTAAAAACACTAAATGACAGAATTTGGTAATCCCTGGGGTGAGGGCGGACAGTATAGACCATTAGCTTGGGAAACGGATAATGCTACTTCTGTACCAGCGCCTGCACTTGAACCTGTAACTCCACAGCAACAAGATCAGCAGAACGATCTCTCGGGAATATCTGGAAATTATTCACTTGGTCTAGATATATCCTGGTACCAGCAAGGAATTGATTGGGATAAAATTAATGATGAAGTCATTTGGAAAGGACATGCTTTAGGAAAAGTATCATTCATTTATATAAAGGTTACTCAGGGTTTAGTTTACCAAAATTCTTTAGCCCTAAATCAGGCTCAAAATGCTGTTAAAAACAATATTCCAATAGGATATTACCATTTTGCGGAGCCGGTTGTTGGGAGTGCAATTAAAGAAGCTAAATACTTTAACGACGCAACATCGGATCTTCCAAACGCAAGTCTATTTCCAATGCTCGATTTTGAGTGGGATAAAATGGCATTAACGAAACAAGAGGCATATGACTGGATTAATGAGTTTTTTCAGAATGTTGATAGCGTACTTCTTTATTCAGGGCAACCTTATTTAAATGAACATCTTCCTGAAAATCATGATTTGGGTAGGTTAACATTATGGCTTTCTAATTATAATCCAGAATCTCAAGTAATTATTCCGAGTGGGTGGTCTGACTGGTCTATATGGCAATTTGCTGGAGAAGAAGGCAGACACCCAGCATTTAATGGACCTGTAGACATGGATTTGGCTAAAAAAATTCCATTTTACTATTAAGATTAAATTGTGAATAAAATTAATTCTATAATTGCCTTCTGTTCAATCTTTTGGTGCTCTGGAGCTTTTGGGTTAACAAACAACTTGAATGATTTAATAATATGCAAAAATATAATATTGTGGAGCGATTCAACATATTCTGTGGTGTTTTTTACGGGTGTTCGATCAGATCATAATATAATAATCGCAGGAAGTTCTTGTGAAAATGATGGGTTATGTCATATTATTATTTCTTGTTATTCGCCTAATGGTGAACTATTCAAACCATTTGGTGTAAATGGAAAATGTATTTACAAATCCGATGAAGGTCGAAGGTTCGTCAAACTTGAAAAAAATATCGCTATTCTTCAACCGGATGACAAACTATTGATATCAGCTGCTTCATCTCAAGGGATGATGCAGAAATATTCTGCGCTTATTCGTATTAGTGCAGAGGGGTTTTTAGACACAACATTTGCAAGTGGCGGAGTTATCGACAAATATTCTGAGACCGACTTCGCCGATTTTCTATGTGTTGAAAAAGATGGAAAAATCATCGCTGCAGGACAAACATTTTTAGGTGAGCATAAGGTAGTTGTCACGCGGTATTTCGAAAATGGCAAGACAGATTCAACATTTGGAATTAAAGGAAAAACGATTATCGATTTAGCTCATACTGAAGATGTAATTCAATCTTTATTTATCGAAAATGATCGGATTATAATTGTCAAAAAGTCAAGAGCCTTTGACCCAGGAAAGATATATTTGTCTATCGTCAGATTAAGTCTAAATGGAATCATTGATTATTCATTCGGAAATAAAGGCGAGCTAATAATATCAATTGATAACCCAGATCGTTAATTATGTTTTATTTTCGGAACTGTTATTGAAATCAAATAATACTGAAATTATTCGGATAAAATAATATATCTATAGAATTTCCAAAGAATAATTTCTCCCGCGAAACCAAAAGCCGCAAAAAGATTTTTCACGTTCAGGAGTTATAAGCCATTTACAACCTCATAATACCATCGTTAATCAATGCCACATAAAAATTAGATACGAATTGCACTAATTATCACGAATTTTTTATGCCACTAATCCGCAAAGACGCCGGAAAATCCGTCAATACTCAGAACATAGCGTCCTTTGCGATTTTACTTGGCGCCCTTTGCGCTTAAAAAAGATTCTTGTATAACCACGAACTTAATTTTAGTTCGGAATGAAGGAAATCGGTATCTTTGAACGCGAAATATTGAGTCATTACTTGGTCAGGGCGAAGCATTAGATTGTTACAATATGCAATTGCAAAATGCAGCAGTTATCGGTGCTAATAATGAAAATAGCAGAATAGAACAAGCGATGGCAATAATAGATACTATTGTTGATCCGTTAGACAAAGCCAAAATGTATAAGAAAATCTTTGGTCCCTGTTGCGATGTACCACAATCGGGTTGTGGTTGCTGTGATGAACCGGTTCCACCTCCTGCTCCGTAATAATATAAATATATTATAATATATGTCAACTTTCAGCAACCCGTGGGCATCTCTCACCGGCGACACCCGCAGAGATAATGGTAACCCTGTTAATTATCTTAATTCCGGTCCGATGAAATGGCAATTAATTACTTCGAATTGGAGAATTGCCGGAGCACCATTGCGAAATGTAGGTAATTCGGGTCAAACGAATAAAGGCGGTGGCAAAACGAATGAGATTCTTCAGGATGTACAAGCTGTAGCTCAGATTGCAGACACCGTTATGAAAATTTTACCTTTGCTATAAGATGGCAGACGGCGGTGATGAAGGCGATCAATGGGGACCCGGTAGTCAATCGTATGACACCTGGGCAAGCCCATCTCAGACGGATGAATCTGATACCAACGGATTTTTCGCTCCTGTAATTCCTGCAACAGATTCGGGTGATGTTTTACCAACCGGAGATTCGGGTGGAGCTGTTCCGAGCGTGTTGGAAGGATTAGGTACTTATCCGACCGGACCCGATTCAGATAAAACAGGATATAATCTTGGTGGTCTTGTTTATGATGGTTCACAGCCCTACGGACCCGTTACAGTGCCTGTTAATGATTATTTTGATGCTGCATTAAGTGGAGGAAACGAAAATGCTCCATCTCAGGAAACACAAGGAACGGATAACAGTGTACCTCCTCCACCCCCTGCGCCTCCACCACCTCCCGACAATGCACCACCAGCCAATTTGCATGATGCAATAAGTTTCACATATCAGGATAATTCAACACCCGATAATACTCCTCCTCCGCATCATGACTTGCATCCATCGTGGGGAAGTGATACCTACGTTGCACCCGAGGATATACCAACTCGAATAGTTCCAAGAATTCATCGCGAAATTTCAGATTCTCTCCCCGGAAATTTCGATACCATTGGTGATGACGAACAATCTCTACCCGACAATACGCCTACATCTATACCTGAACAAGGTTGGGAAAAAGTACCGTTACCCTGGCATGGAAAATTGGTGCCTGTAAAAAAGAACTCGACAATAAAAGCGGTAGATAAAGCGGCTCCTGCTCTCACTTATGGATTATCGAGTTTATACAATATATTAAAAAACAATAGAACATGGAAAGCACCCGCCCTGTTTGCTAGTAAGGGAATTCTATCGAAGAATATCGGGCAAGCGGAAATGGATTCGATGAAGGCGTTATTGAATTATAGTCTATCGAGGGAATCTACTGCGCTTCCAATAATTTTGAATTTGTTCCCTCAAATTTCCATTCAATTAATCGACACGAACAGCGAGTCAGAAACGACCACTGATATTCAAAATTTTATCTCAATTATTGAACTTTTAGAACATAACTATACTGAGCAGGAACAAAGAAACACAAAGTTCATGATTACTCAGTTCAGAAAGGCATTTTATAATTCATCATCATTCAATACAATGTTAATACCTGATACAGATCAGGAAAATAATAACTGTAGATTGTCAGTGACAGACAAAACGAAATTAAATAGTAATAGAATTGTTAAAGAATTAGATAGCGCGAAAATTGATATTGCTCACGTATTTGTTGGGTTAGATGCCTTTAATCACCAGGGTAGCATCAACAGACCATATTTAGCATTTTGGATAAAAATTTCTCGAAGTTTTGACGCTGCAACTTGGTTAGGAGATTTGGCAAGTGTTATATATCATGTTCGCGAAGACATATATGGGGATGCCAATTTCATTCCAAAAGTCTCTGATCAGGATATTGACTCAATTTGGAAAAAAGCAATCGGAAAAAATGCCCCTGCATCGGATTTGTTAGGCGATATTGATGGGATCGTTTTGGGAGCCTATTTGGCAGTTCAAAACATGTCATATGGTAAGAAAGTATCAGAAATTCTCCGCGATTACTATCTGCAGGAAAACAACACTCATGTAAAGGCTCACAGAATGCAATATTTTGCACAAGCAATAGGTTTAGGTGATTTAACCCCAAATGGTTTTCAAAATGAAGCAGCGTTTGTGCGAAAATATCAACATGAAATAACGGATGCAACTTTATTATTGATCGCGCAAAATTCCAATATTACTATGTACCAGTTTATTGCAGCCTCTTATAGAAAATTCTATGATGACCCGCTTTTGAATGTCAAATGTGGATCTTTTGTATTAAAAGCATTTATAAAAGCATTGTCCGATAATTGGGGATGGTAGTGAGAAAAGAATATCAAAATTATTATATTATTTCTACCATTATTTCCGGATTAATTCTGTTTCTGGCAGTAATAGCATTTAAAATGTCCTATGACTTTCGAGATTCCTTTGATACACAGATCATATCTAAAAGTGCACAAGATGAAAAAATTAGGACTCATCAATCTAGATTTCTCGGTTCAACACTGTACTTAGTTCTCACATTGGGATCATTTTTATTAAATATTTTTTTATCACGGAAGACAACAAATGTTTCAAATAAATTATTTGCAATTCAACTTGTTGTCTTATTGTTGATATTGTTTTTGCCATTCTTAACTTTTATTCTTTAAATGATGACATTGTTATAGAAATAGCTAATTCAGTTCTCAAAGCTTGTCACTTTTTTAAAGTTGCGGGCTAATTTCATCCGAAATAAAAATCTCAACGCAAAGAACGCAAAGGTATCGCAGAGTACGCCAAGAAAATTGTGAATATTCAGAACTCTGCGCTTTTGGTCTAAGTGGTAAAAAACCAAAATTCCGAAATTTCGTATATTGCGCCAAAAATCAGACACAGCTTGTCCCGATGAGTCGGGAAATTTCACGAATTGACACGAACTATTTCGAATTGAGGCTTATCTTCAGAACTTTTTTATTCATTATTCTTTGCATTTCGGTAAATGCACAGACCGATCTATTGTCGGTGGCAAAGCAGCAATTCGATAGTTCGCATTACAGAAAAGCAGGCGAATTATACCGTCATTGGATTTCGGCGAATGAAAAAACGGGTGTAGATGATTCGCTTTATTTGGACGTATTGAATAAATTATCCCGTGCCGAGTTATTGAACAATAATTATCAGGAGTCGGCTAAGCTGGATGACACACTAATTTCAATAGC
>JAHEYM010000020.1 GCA_023251595.1 Bacteroidota bacterium | reverse complement strand
ATTGGTAGGGCTCCCTTAGCAAACGCTGTTTTAATTACTTCCTGCGTGAGTCTCGCATCGTCAGTTATATATTCATAATATAAAATTCCACCAAGTAATCCTTCTTTTTTTAAAAGTGGTTCATGCTGAAGTGTTTCTTCTAAACTTAGCACTTTTCTTTTTTCTGTAGATTTTACACGAGCCAGAAAATCATAAACCCATGTTGCCAAAGATGCTGAAAATTTGCTAAGTGTTCCGTTCTTATATATAGGTAAGAGCATCGGAATAGGGTGGGTGATATGCGGTGCAAGACGCTGTATAACCGCGCGTTCGCGACCTGTTTCTGCCACCAACCCAAATTCAAATTGTTTCAGATATCGTAGTCCCCCGTGAATTAATTTTGTTGAACGACTTGAGGTGCCGCCCGCGAAATCCTGCATCTCGAATAAAGCAGTTTTTATTCCCCGTAATTGTGCGTCTAATGCAATACCCGCTCCTGTAACTCCACCTCCAATTACAATCAGATCGAATTTTTCATTCGAGAATCGGTCGAAAAGTAAAGGTCTGTTCTTTGCCGAAAATAAAAAACCCGGAACAATCGCCCCGGGTTCATTGATATAATTCAATTTAACCAATTAATTTTCTTCCGGAATATGTTGAGGAACAACCGTAACCCATGAGCGATCCCCGGCTTTTTTGCGATATTCAACAATACCATCGCGCAAAGCGAAGAGTGTATGATCTTTTCCGATTCCGACACCCGGACCGGCATTATGTTTTGTGCCACGTTGACGGACGAGAATATTTCCGGCAATTGCCCATTGACCACCGAATAATTTAATTCCTAATCTTTTGCTATGCGATTCGCGACCGTTACTCGAACTACCCGCGCCTTTCTTATGTGCCATTTGTGCCTATTTTTTTTATTCTGTTAGTGCTTTGCCCGCCGAAGCATAGCGAAGGAGGGTGATTTACGCTGTGATACCTGAGATTTGAATCTGTGTCATATATTGACGATGACCATTACATTTCTTGTACCCTTTTCTGCGTCTTTTCTTGAAGACCAATACCTTATCTGATTTTGCATGCGCAAGAATTGTAGCATTCACTTTTGCACCTTTAACAACCGGAGTTCCGACTTTAGAATTTCCTTCACCACCGACCATCAGAACTCTGTCGAATTCCAACTGTTTGCCGGTGTCACCTTCAAGGCGATGAACGTAGAGGGTCTGATCTTTTACAACCTTAAACTGCTGACCTGCAATCTCAACAATAGCGTACATGATTCTGTGTTTTTCGCAATCGATGCTACATGATTTTATCGCAAACGGGGTGCAAATGTAGCAAAACAAAACATAAATGCCAACTCGGGCAAGAAAATATTATTACTAAAGCTGACTTTTCACTTCCCTTTGTTAATCATATAAACCCCGGAAATAATGACTGCCATCCCCACAACGTGTTGTAACCCAATGGCTTCACCAGCCATGAAACCCCATCCCATCGCCACAATCGGTATGACATAAGTGCAGGAAGAAGCGAAGAGGGGACCCGAGATTTTCAGCAGTTTATTAAAGAGAACAAGGGCAATTGCCGTCCCGAAGATGGAGAGAAGGAGAATACTTCCTAGACTGAACCACGCCCGCTCGACCGTAGTGGTTAAATGAATAAAATCGGTCGTGAAAAGGAAAATACCATTGATTGGTCCGACGAAAAACAATGCAAAACCCGAAAGAAGCATTGAGTTTACATCGTGCAATTTTGAGCGTAAAATATTGAGACTCAATGCGTAACTAAAGGTTGCAATCACGATATACATACAGGAAACAAAATCCGATTCCTTTTGATTTCCCTTCGAAAACGTAACGAGGATGACAGCACCACTTAACCCTAGAATAACACCCGAAATTCTGCCAAAAGAAGCTTTCATCCCAAAAATTGAAACGCCCAGAATAAGTGTCATTACAGGAGTTAGAGAGTTTAAAATGCCCGCAACGGAGCTCGAAACACCCTGTTGAGCCGTAGCGAAAAGGATTGCCGGCAACCCGTTTCCAAAAACGCCGGAAGCAATGATCCATTTCCAATCTTTGGCTTGAATTTTTTTGAAGGAAGTGAGAACGAACGGGAATAGACAGAGAAATGAAACGAACATTCGTATCGCAGCCAGTTGCATGGGCGGATAAACTTTCAAACCGTTTTTAATGAGGATGAAAGAACTTCCCCAAATTAATGCGAGTATTGCAACAAGAATCCAAGGTAAAACCCCATGCTTTTTATTCATGCTGGTTATTTCGTGTTCTATTTTCTGCTCATCCCCCATTTATTTCTTGCCGGGTTTCTGAAGAAATTTCTTGATATGAAAAGCTCCTTTAAAATCGGGATTTTCTTTTCTTCTTTGTCTGTCGATTTCAATATCCATTAATTTTTTTTCTTCGACATTTGTTTCACCATACAATGTTTCATCAGGTATTTTTGAAACAGGAATTTTATGACCGATTAATTTTTCTATTTTTTTCAAATGATATTCTTCCGCCGGAGTACAAAACGTGATTGAATCTCCCGGCACAAAATGTAGCCCGGTGCGTCCGATGCGGTGCACGTAATCTTCGTACATCATCGGAACATCGAAATTGAATACGTGGGTGATGGAAGAAAAATCCAATCCCCGCGCGGCGATATCCGTGGCGACAAGCACCTTCACATTTCCTTCAAAGAAATCTTTTACGATCTTCAACCTGGTATTCTGATCTTTATTTCCGTGTAACGCCTTCACCGATTCTTCTTCCCATTTACTGGTTCTCAGAATAAATTTATATATATTATTAACTGTTAATTTTGACCGACAAAAAATCATTACTTTTTTAAATTGTTCTTCATCTTTCATCAGATGCCAGAGCAGATTTACTTTTGTTTTTATATTCGGAACAAAATAAACTTTTTCAGTTATATTTTTGGCGGTAACTTGTGTCGGATCAGTTTCAATAATATTTGGAAATGGCATGAGTTCATCGACCATACTCATCACTTTTGCATTGGTTGTTGCAGAAAAAAGCAGGATTTGTTTTCTTTGTGGAAGTGCATCGAATATCCGGCTGATCTGCTCTCTGAAACCCATGTCGAGTAAGCGATCGGCTTCATCCAAAACCACCATCGAAATCTTTTTGAGAATTATATGTCCCAAACTGTATAATTCCAGAAATCTGCCTGGAGTGGTTACAAGCAGATCGCAACCTTCTGAAATAGCCTGAATTTGTGGTTTTGTTCCAGTTCCTCCATAAATACCTACAATACGGATATCTGTTTTCTGTGCTAAACTCTTCGCCAGCGCGGTAATCTGCATCACGAGTTCGCGGGTAGGGGCGAGGACGAATACACGTGGATTGCCCTCTTGGGTATAGCGGATTTTCATCAGAGCAGGCAAAAGAAAAGCAGCGGTTTTTCCGGTTCCTGAAGGTGCAATAGCGACGACGTCTTGTCCCCCGAAAACGGGTGGAATAGCCATCATCTGCACGGGTGTAGGAACGCTGTACCCGGTCAATTCGACGCCCTGCAAAAGTTGTTTATTGAGTTTGAAGGTCTCAAAACCTGTTTCTGCGATCTTCATTTCGCGCAAAGGTAATGAGATATTTCAATCCTTAACCCGCTCCACAATCTCCGTTTCAAAAGCTTTTTGCAAATTCCCTTTTTCATTCTTTTTTGCTTCCTTCTCGAAAATACCCATGCAATTGGATGTATATACTTTTATGAGCGTTAAAGTACTCGCGCTGTCGTTTCCTGTAATTCTGATTTTCATATCCACCTGTTCACAATAACTGGTTTTGCTCTCTTTCACGTACTCTTTTGCAGGAACCATTAAGTGAACAATACCTATATAGTTGATGTATGTCGAATCAAAATCCGGAATTTTATATATCGTATCGCGACCATCAATTTTTGTCGGATAATCGGTATAACCTTTTAAATGACGGAACACAGTGTCATTGTCTCGTTCCATCACAAAGTGATTGGCATTTTTATAATTAACAGATAATGGTAAATTATTTGATTTTTTATTTTTTATCCCTTCAACATTTACTTTATTGATTCTTGAAACTAATTCATCCTTCGAAAAAGAAAATTGATATTCCTTATTGTAATCGAAATCGGAACGATAACTTGTGGCAATGAATGCGAAAGATGAAAGAGTAAGAAGAAATGCCGGGTGAAGTTTTACCGTTTTTAATTGAATTTTTCCGCTAGCGACAATATAACTTAGTGGAAGAATGACAAGTGCGATAAGATCTGTAAAATCGACTGTGCGACCTATCCTGATGAGACCTAACCCGTTCCAGAAATCGATCACCCCTTGACTTAACGGACACTTCCACCAAAAAAACAAAATGCCGGTAAGTATATATATTTTTATTTTGTGTGAAGGAAAAATCGCAAACCAAAACAGAGGAAAAATAAATAATCCCGCGAAATCGGATAACTTCCCAGTAAGGAAATTGTGAAAAAAAAGTTTCAATAAAAAATCATTCAACAGAAGAACTGCAAGGGCGAAAATAAATATCTGAGATTTTAATATCTTGAAATTATCAGGTTTAACAGCAACCTCAGCCTCGGTCCCTCTCCCGGGGGCCTCATCCCCGACCCTTCTCCCATAGGGAGAAGGGAGTGCGACATCCCTCTCCCCCCGGGAGAGGGAGCGAGGGTGAGGGTCGCGCACAATCTTTATTAAACTCTTCATCTTAATTGGAACTCTCCCTCAACGTCTTATCAATAGTATCAAAAACCTGATTTTTCAAACTTTCCAGATCTGATAATTTCAGATTTTCCGTTTCGATTGGTTTATGTACAATAATATTCAACATACCAGGTCTTCCACCGTTTTTCGATTTTCTTCCTTCGGGTAAAACTTCCCAGTTATTCATAAAAGTAATCGGCAGAATTGCCACCTTTTTATCAATCGCCAAACGAAACGGACCGTTTTTAAAACGATTGAGTTTAGGCGCGTTATCGTGAATAGTTCCTTCCGGGAAAATCGCGATGCTTATTCCCTGTTCAAGATCGGATGCTGCGCGTAAAAATGCTTTGTGAGAAGCAGTGATACTCGAACGATCGACCGGAATATTCATCTTCTGAAAAAAGATTCGAAACAATGGAATTTTAGTCAGTTCTGCCTTCCCCATAAAATGAAAATAGTAGGGAACTGCTAGATATGTTAGCGGAGTATCTATATAGGAAGTATGATTTGCACAAATGACATAGGTCTTACCTTTTTGCAACATGGCTTCGTATCGTACCCGATAACCAACGCCCACATTAAACAGAATCGTTTTTGCCCAAAATCGCATGAGTTTGAAAAGTACCGGCCACCACGATCGTTTTTGAAGAAGAATAAAAAATAACGGATAGAGGATCAGAAACGTCAATACCCAGTTGAAGTAGAACAGGAAACGCCATACTTTCCTGAATCTTCTGACAACCTGATACCCGCTTTTTCTTCCGCTCATGAGATGCAAAGATGCGAATCAATTGCCTAAAATGAATGACCTGTTCATATATACCGCCTCGATAAGAAATATTTTAGCTATTTTCGGCCTTGTGAAAACAGTGGTTAGCGGTATCAGATCGACAGGAAACCTGCATCTGGGCAATTATTTCGGAGCAATTAAAAATTTTCTGCGCATGCAGGAACAGGAACGCTGTTTTTTCTTTATTGCGGATTATCATTCCCTCACTACACATCCCACACCCGCCGATTTGCATGCGAATGTCCGTCAGGTTTTGGTCGAATATCTTGCTTGTGGAATTGATCCGGAGAAATCGACGATTTACATCCAATCCGATTTACCGGAAACGGCGGAATTATACCTTCTCCTCAACATGAATGCTTATATGGGCGAGTTGGAACGTTGCACATCATTTAAAGAAAAGATCAGAAAGCATCCGGGTAACATTAACGCGGGACTTCTCACTTACCCTGTTTTAATGGCTGCGGATATTCTTATTCATAAAGCCGATTATGTTCCGGTAGGAAAAGATCAGGAACAACATCTTGAGATGACACGCACCTTCGCGAACCGGTTCAATCGGATGTATAATCAGGAGTATTTTCCTGAACCTGTCGCATATAATTTCGGAACTGAGTTGGTCAAAATTCCCGGACTCGATGGTTCCGGGAAAATGGGAAAATCGGAAGCAGAAGGAAATGCAGTTATGTTGGCAGATTCACCTGAAGTCATTCGTAAAAAAGTGATGAAGGCGATGACAGATGAAGGTCCGAAAGAAATAAATCAACAAAAACCTGAAGTGATTGAAAATCTTTTCACTTTGATGAAAACAGTTTCTACGGAAGAGACCGTTGCACATTTTGATGATTTATATAATTCAATGAAAATGCGTTATGGTGATATGAAAAAACAATTGGCTGAAGATATGATCGCATTTATTTATCCAATTCGTGAAAGAATACTTGAATTAGCTAAAGATGATATATATATAAATAAAGTCGTTAAAAAAGGTGCAGAAAAAGCAAAAGAAAGCGCAGGTAAAACTGTGGGTGAGGTTCGTGAAATGATCGGATTCAGAAAATTCTGACACTCACCCTTGATTCCATTCCCTCATCCCCGACCCTTCTCCCAAGAGAGAAGGGAGTGAATTTCCCTCTCCCTTGGGAGAGGGATCAAGGGTGAGGGTTGGCAACTGTGAATTAAATAGCAAACGTCAATATATTAATATGAACCATATTTACATCAAAGAATTACTTGCATCAACCGAATTCGATCGTGAGGTAACAGCGAAAGGCTGGGTGCGTACCCGTCGTGGAAATAAAAATCTTGCATTTATAGAATTGAATGATGGTTCCACAATTAATTCTTTGCAAATTGTTGCGGAGTTGGCAGCATTCGATGAACAGACAATCAAGAATATTACAACTGGCGCTTGTATAAGTGTAACCGGAATTTTGGTGAAGAGTCCGGGTGCGGGACAATTGGCAGAAATTCAGGCAAAGAATATCGAAATCTACGGATGTTCTGACGAAACATATCCTCTGCAGAAAAAGGGACACACACTCGAATTCCTGCGTGAGATAGCACACTTGCGTCCGCGAACAAATACGTTCGGATCAGTATTGCGTATTCGTCATGCACTCGCTTTTGCAATACATAAATATTTTAATGATCGCGGATTCTATAATATTCATACACCGATTATTACAGGTTCTGATTGTGAAGGTGCGGGTGAAATGTTTGCGGTCACTACATTGGATTTAAATAATGTTCCGAAAAATCCGGAAGGAGCAATCGATTTTCAGCAGGATTTTTTCGGTAAAGAAACGCATCTCACTGTTTCAGGTCAGCTTGAAGGTGAATTGGCTGCGATGGCTTTGTCTCTTATATATACATTTGGACCCACCTTCCGTGCCGAGAATTCAAATACACCCCGTCACCTTGCTGAGTTCTGGATGATTGAACCCGAGATGGCTTTTTACGAGTTGGAAGATAATATGAATCTCGCAGAAGATTTTTTGAAAACGGTGATTGGTCATGCGCTCGAACATTGTGCCGATGACATTGCATTTCTTTCAAAATTATATGATGCCGAATTAAAAAATCGTCTCGATTTAATTGTATCGGAAAAATTTCAGCGACTTACATATACTGAAGCGATTGATATTCTGACTGCGAGTGAGAAGAAATTTGAATTTCCTGTAAAATGGGGATCTGATCTGCAATCGGAACATGAAAGATATTTGGTTGAACAACATTTTCATAAACCTGTCATTCTAACTCACTATCCGAAAGACATAAAAGCTTTTTATATGAAGCAGAGTGAAGATGGAAAAACGGTGAAAGCGATGGATGTTCTCTTCCCGGGTATTGGTGAAATAATCGGCGGCTCACAACGTGAAGATAATTACGATAAATTATTAAATCGCATTCGTGAAATGGGATTAAAAGAAGCTGATTTCTGGTGGTATCTTGATACCCGGAAATTCGGTGCCTGTCCCCATTCCGGCTTCGGTCTCGGTTTCGAACGATTAGTGCAATTCGTAACCGGCATGAGTAATATCCGCGATGTAATTCCATTCCCAAGAACTCCAAAGAACTCGGAGTTTTAATCGAACTTCCGCTCTCTGTTTTTAGTAGCTGACTAAAAAGACAAAAAATGAATTCATCCCGCGAAGACGCAAAGACGCCAAGAGTTTGTAATCCGAGTGTTATTTCTTTGCGCCTTTGCGGCTTTGCTGGAAAATTGTTTTTACTCAGCCTCATTCAAACATTTCTTTTTGTAAGCACCAACATAGCTTTAGGACAATTTGGCGAGAGCGAGTATACGGTTGACACATTGATGCTCACAAAACATGTGAAAATCAGAACACATAAGAAATGTGATGAAAATTGCAATAATTGTATAGTACTTTCGAAAATCTATTATGATGATTTAGGTAGAAAAGATAAAGAAGTTTCTTTTGTCGCTGGAACGCCCTGGTCAACTTATTATTACTATAATAAATTGAATGAGCTCGAAACTGAATATACCCAACTGAATGACGATCCCAAGTATATCACTTTAAGATATAAATACGATAAAGAAGGTCATTTAATAGAATATTTAAGAGGTTTTCCGGAATCTTGTTGTGAACTTATGAAGAAATTGGAATACAATTCGGAGGGAAAATTGGTGAAAGAAGTGGAGTATCAAAACGGGAAAGAATATATTCAATCGAATTATAAATACCTGACCGACACAGGAGGAATCAAACTTGAACTGACGACAAACTATCAAATTAACTTTATGAAGGATATGAATGAGCAAGTCATTATGAGTTTTAACAAAAACAATTTCCTTTCTAAGTCAGTTCATTTCAATAAAGACGGAAAAATTTCAAATACAGAACTATATGAATTTAATAAACGGGGCAAAAATATATATTATAACTCATTAAATGGGAACAAAAAAAGAGAAGTTAAATATGAATATACATACGACAGCGCGGGAAATGAAATCGAATATAAATCCACAGAGTTAGAGGGAGATGTTCTTGATCATAAGACACTTGAATTAAATGGAGTAGTAACTGCACGTAATATTATGACTTTTGAACAGGGATTGCTCCGTAAAAGAATTCAATATATAAATGGTAAAATTGAGATGTATGCAAATTTTGAATATGAATTTTACAAATAAAATCCGTTTTTATCTGTTCAATCAGTGTCATCAGTGTTCTATTTTAAAAATGTATTTTAACCGATGAATCAAAAAGAAAATGAACGGATTATTTTAGGTATAGATCCGGGAACAAATATTCTTGGGTACGGATTAATTATAGCAAGAGGAAAAAAATTACATTTAATCGAACTCGACGTAATCCATCTCTCGAAATTAAAAGGACACGCATTAAAATTACAAAGCATTTTCTCTAAAGTTCTCGAAATAATTGATAAACATAAACCCGATTAATTTGCAATCGAAGCTCCTTTTTTCGGGAAGAATGTTCAGTCCATGCTGAAGTTGGGACGTGCTCAGGGAGTCGCGATGGCAGCGGCTTTGAGTCGTGGAATACCCGTAGTGGAATATTCACCCAAGAAAGTGAAACAATCTATTACCGGAAATGGAAATGCCTCGAAAGAACAGGTAGCCGGAATGTTAAAAAGTCTTTTTGAATTTAAAGAAGTTCCGAAATTATTGGATGCAACCGACGGATTGGCTGTTGCGGTTTGTCACTTTTTTCAAAATAAAAAAGAAGGAGCAGATGATCAGAAATTCTCAGGATGGAAAGCGTTTATTGATGCGAACCCGGGGAGAAAGGTGAATTGATCTGACCCTCAGCATCTTTGATCCCATCCCCGACCCTTCCCCAAAAAGGGAAGGGAGAAATAATTGTTAATTATTAATTGTTCATTGTTAATTCTTTTCTGATCTTTTCTCCAACTGCAAAGAGCTCTTCGTTAGAAGGGGTTAATTTCGGAGCAGTAAAATTGATGTCTCCAATACGATTAAGCGGAACCAGATGTATATGTGCGTGTGGAACTTCCAATCCGATCACCGCAATACCAATCCGTTTGCAGGGAACTGCTTTTTCGATTGCAGGAGCAACTTTCTTTGCGAATAGCCACAACCCTTTGTAAGTCTCATCATCCAGATTAAATATATAATCAACTTCTTTTTTGGGGATGACAAGTGTGTGTCCCATCACGAGAGGAAATATATCAAGAAAAGCGAAAAAGTTTTCATCTTCCGCAATCTTATGACAAGGAATTTCACCGGCAATGATCTTTGAGAATATTGTGGACATGGCGATGTAAGTATGAGCTATGAGCTATGAGTTGATGTTGTTCCGCAAATATAATTATATTGTAAATAGATCTTCGATCAGTAACCATGAATATTTGTTCTAAGAACTCATAGCTCATAGTTCATAACTCATAACTATTTATCATTCTCCACCATCTGACTAACAATCTTATAATTTCCTTCGTCTTTCATAATCGTATATTTTTCGATAGTGGCTAAACGGGTATGTTTTACTTTATATGTTAATTCGATTATTCTGTCATCGCCACTCTTTTTTTTGACTGAATCGGTTAAAGTGAATGATTCGATTTTCCCCATGCCGTCCATCAGTTTCTGCATCTTCTCCATCCTTTTTTCTTTCGATTCCGTGTCGTTATACATGTTCGAATAGAAGGTATCCGCTGTCTTCAAATCACCCGCTTTTATAGCATTGAGATACGATTCAGCGCAGGTAACGGCTTTGTTCATATCCAACTCGGAAGAGCATGAAACAAGTACTGTGGCGAAGAAGAGAATGAGAAATCTTTTCATGGGTAGTGGTTTCTTTCAACAAAGGTAAGGATTTGATGCCAATAGAAATGTGACGTTTACCTTTTCATAACTGGCATCAGAATACGTAACGTTCACAATTTACCTGAAAACTGCCCGGACTGAGCGCTGTCGAAAGGAATAGTAAGAATAGGTTAAAGTGCCATGGCTGCGATTTTTCAAGAAGGTAATTTTTAATGACAAAATTATCAACTGCGGAAAATTGGTGGTTATGAAATAATCAGATAAAAACAAAACTCAAGATTTTTGTGCCAAGAAAAACCATTATTCGGAAAAATGGATTAATCTTTCCGCCGAATCAATCCTTTTTGCGGAAAAATAAATTGATTTTGCTGAAAGAACTGTTCGCGCCACAAAAAGGCAAAAAGGGTCGGAGAAATCCGACTCTTTTTACTCAGAAAGAGAAAGCAATCGAAGTTCTCCTAATTCCACATTCCTAATTCGTGCAAATTCGTGAAATTCGTGTTTAGTCCGGCTTCGTGCCTCTGAGCCAAAGTTTTGTCCCCGCCATCGGTTCTGTCGGCGGCTCCATATTATTTCTTCTATATAGATGTTTTAATGCAATCGCATATTTCTGGGAAATCATATACATATTCTCCCCTTCTTTCACCACGTGAAATTCGACCGGACCTGATCTGCGTTTTGGTTGAAGATAAACAATTTGTCCCTCGGTTAAGACTGCATTCTGATCGACTTCATTATAACTCAAAAGAAATCCGACATGCATCTCATTTTCCTTTGCAATTTTCATATATGTATCTCCTTTTTTCGCCACAACATAAGGAACCTCATTATTTAATAAAAACTTAGGTTCAGGATAATCCTGCGGACGTGGCTGAACAGTAACCGGAACCGGTTTGGGAGAATTTGTAACGACCGGTTGTGGTTTGGCTGGCGTTGGATTTACAATCACCGATGGCTCATCGTCTGGAACCTTTGTTAATTTATCTAATTCATATAATTTATTATCTTCTATAATTTTAATTAAGTCTTTTGCGTACGTCGGACTCGTTGCATACCCTGCTTTTTTCAACCCCTCACACCAACCTCTGTAATCGCTTCGCTTTAATTCGAACAAAGCAGCGTATCTCGATCTGGTTCTCAGAAATGTGGAATGATCTTCGAACGACTCCTGAACTGTTTTATATTTTCTGAAACACTCATTTTTGGTATCGTCATCCATAATATACGTTCCGCCATTCCAGTTGTCGTGGCATTTGATTCCAAAATGATTTTTAGCATTCTTTGCCAACGAACTATTGCCATTTGCCGACTCCAGCATGCCTTGTCCCATGGTGATGCTTGCCGGAACGCCTGTTTTCAGCATGTCGCGCACGGCATCCGCGTAGTACATCGCGATGTACTCTCCTTTGGTGATATATGCCTTTGGAGGTTGTGCATTCGAGGGGAATACACCACCGACAAGAAGAAAAATACTTAGTTTTAAGATGTTTTTCATTTGGGTGAAGTTGTCTTTCAACAAAAACAACGCCTTCTACGGCAAAGTTATTCCTTATTGTTTCAGGGTGGAGGTGCCTTTCACCCCAATAAGGAACAAAACATTGTTAATAAAACCATCGCTTCCCGGTCAAAATAATGTTCATAAACTCAATTAAAAGTAATATGATTATTTATATAATTTTTTGGATAATTGCCACATGCTGGTTACATTCGCATTCGCCTTCAAGGCAGGGAATTACAAGAAAATTAATATTATTCACTTCCTCAATTAATCTTCGAAAAAACTATGACAAATTCACAAACACAGCTCAAACAGTTGAAAACCAAATGGTTCATGAGAACATGCTTTCTGGTAATGCTCAGCATTTTCTCCGTGTTGACCCCAGCTTCCGCACAGTATTGTACTGCCGGTTCTCTCGCTTGTGATGAATGGCTCGACCAGGTCATTATGGGCTCTATTAATAACATGCCAGGTGGAACGGGTTGTAGTGCCGGTTATCAGGATTACACCTTCATGCAAACGGATGTGATGATCGGTGTCTCTATTCCTATCACCGTTTACAATGGTCCGAATCGTTATAATGGTGATGCGGTCGATGTTTATATCGATTGGAATCAGAATGGCATTTACAACGACCCGGGAGAATACACATTGCTCTCGACCACAGATAATATAATGTTTACAGGGAATATTACACCTCCTCTCGGCGCTGTTCTTGGCCTAACCGGAATGAGAATCAGAATGCGTTACTCTTTCACCGAATTTGATGATCCATGTATGTTTGCAAGCTACGGTGAAGTTGAAGATTATACAGTCAACGTGCTTACTGCACCCCCGTGCCCCTGGCCATCGAATCTGGTAGCAACAAATATATTATTCACGACTGCCGATCTTGGTTGGGATGTCGTCACTGGTGCTGTCAGTTATAATGTGCGGTACAAATTGACTTCCGATCCAACGTCTGTTTCATCATGGACAACTCCAACAAGTGTGGTCACAAATTCGCTCTCTTTAGCCGGTTTAACCGATAATTCGGCTTACGAATTTCAGGTTGAAACCGATTGCGGTTCGGGCGGTGCCGGATTTTCATTTTCTGCATACTTCAACACCCTATGTTTCCCTACACCAGGTGGCGCTACGGTTGAAAATGAAGTTTGCGGAACCGATGCAAACGGTGGTTGTAACATGACAATACCGGCTTATGAACCTCTTACCTGTGGTGAAACTATTGCCGGAACTTCATGGGCTGATCTCAGCAATAGAGACACAGATTGGTTTGTTTTCACACTTGCAACGCCCGGTTCAATTACCTGGCAGGTAAACGCACAGTTTCCCGTATTAGCAGGATTTGTAGATGCAAGTCAGGGTTGTGGTACTCCGGTTTTCTTTGATCTTCAACAAAATGCTGTCGCATGCGGAACCGTAACATGTACATCCAACTTACCCGCGGGAACCTGGTGGGCTTTTGTTGCTCCTAGCGTGTTTGCCGGATATCCTTGTTCATCCGGATCAAATAATTACGATGCTACTTTGACTTGTAATGCAGCCCCAACACCTCCGCTGAATGATGATTGTTCAGGAGCATTCATCTTAACTCAAAATACAACCTGTGTCCCAACAACAGGTGATGTAGCCAATGCATTTCAATCGTTGACCTCTTGTGCTGCGGGTACAACGGCGAACGACGATGTGTGGTACTCATTCCAAGCAATGACTTCGACTGTTGTTGTTCAGGTCACTCCTTCCGGCAGTTTTGATGCAGTGTTCGAAGTTTTTGATGCCTGTGGCGGGGCTTCTGTTGTTTGCGAAAATCTTTTTGGAATGGGGGTGATGGAAAGTGTTTCGATTCCAACAAACATCGGTAACACATACTATGTAAGGGTCTATGATGCCGGTGTTGGTATTCCACTTACGACTAATTTCGATATATGTGTTTATGATGGATCAACACCTCCCGCCAATGATCTTTGTGCAAATGCAATCCCCGTTATCTGTGGAAGCAGCACACCCGGAACCACGATTAATGCGACAGCCGATGGCATCAGTACACTATGTGGAACCACACCGTCTGCTCCCGGCGTTTGGTATAGCATTATCGGAACCGGTGATGTGATTACTGCTACGCTTTGTAATACCATCGTGCCTTGGGATTCAAAAATCAATGTTTATTCAGATGGTTGCGGTATTCTGAATTGTGTCGGGGGAAATGATGATTCACCGACCTGTAGTCCGCTCTCTACCTTTACCTGGACCTCAGTTCTTGGGCTTGAATACGATATTATGGTGAATGGATACACAGGACTTACCGGTGATTTTGTGCTTGATATTAGCTGCATTCCTGTGCCCTCCAACGACAATGTATGTGCTGCAACTTCTTTGGTCATCGGCCCAAATGGACCTTTCAGTAATGTAGGTGCCGGGGTTGAACTCGGTGAACCTGTGCCACCTGCAAGTACTTGTAACGATCAACTCGGGTGGTGTGCCGGCGGACCGACGATCGAAAACACTGTTTGGTTCACGGTTGTTGCCCCTCTTTCGGGAAGACTAAATATTGACATTCACGATATCGATTCACAAGCTGCATTTTATGATGCAGCTTACTGTACAGATATTCCCAACGGATTCGCCATGTTGAGGAATGCGAATGATGATGGTAGTCTCATCGCAACCAATGGCTCATTAATTATTGCCACTTGCCTGAGCCCGGGTGTTACGTATTATCTGCAGGTAGATGGTTACAACGGTGCGCAGGGTACATTCAATATTGAAGTGACTGATCCCGGAATGGACGCATCCTTTACTGGTTTACCTGCTACTACCTGCACGAACGGTGTGCCTGTAACACTCACACCTGTGGAATCGGGTGGAACTTTTAGTGGAACAGGTGTGTTGGGAAATGTTTTCGATCCGACAGTAACTGGATCGGGAACATTCGGAATCACGTATGCTCTCGCTGATGGCTGCAATTCGTCCACACAATTTGTTACGGTGGGAGATGTTCCTGTTCCTGTGATAACGCCGAACGGAAATTCTGACTTTTGCGTTGGCTCAAGTGTCACATTGGATGCAGGAACCAGCGATATATACGGGAATTATACTTCATATATGTGGATGCCGGGAATGGAGATCACTCAAACAGCAATTGCCGCGAACACAGGTACGTATGATGTAATGGTTACCAACACAAATGGTTGTTCAGCAACTGCATTCATTAATGTTACTGGTCCTGTTTATGCTCTTCCGATTCCGGTTATTACACCAGCAACTACACTCCCATTCTGCATGGGTGGATCTGTAGTTCTTGATGCGGGTACCGGTGATGCGAATGGCGTTTATACTTCCTTTAGTTGGATACCAACCGGTGAAATCACCCAAACTGACTCTGCGATGACAACCGGACTTTACAATGTAATGGTGACGAATGTTAACGGATGCGTGGATACCGCGCAAGTTCCGATTCAGGTGACGGTTTATGATAACCCGGTTCCTGTAATCACAGCCCTGACCGGAACCTCATTCTGTGCAGGCGGATCAGTAGTTCTGGATGCAGGCACCGGCGATGTCAACGGTCTTTATACAACTTATGCATGGACGCCAAATAGCATAACCACAGAAACTGATACTGCAAGCGCCGCCGGCAGCTATTCAGTGACGGTTACAAATGCAAATGGTTGTACTGCAAATGCAGCTATTCCGGTAGTCGTTACAATTAATGCGAACCCGATTCCTGTTATTACTCCGGCAGGTCCGGTCTCTTTCTGTGCTTCGAATATTACTCCTTTGGATGCAGGTACCAGCGATGTAAATGGTACTTACACTAACTACTCGTGGACTCCATCGAGCGCAATAACCCAGACGGTCACACCGGCAGCGGGAAGTTATACTGTAATGGTGACCAACACGAATGGCTGTACTGGAACTTCATCACCTGTAGTTGTGACTATCAATACCAATCCGACGGTTACTCTTACTCCATTCGCGAACACGATTTGTGTAACTGACCCGCCATTCACGCTGACCGGTGGTTCTCCTTCGGGTGGCGCTTACTCAGGACCAGGTGTTTCTGCGGGTATGTTCAATCCAACAGTGGCTACAGTCGGCACATGGACAATCATGTATCTTTATACAGATGGAAATAGCTGTTCGGGCTCAGCGACACAGAATATTACAGTCGATTCAGCTTCCTGTTTAACAGCGATCTATTCTACTGTCGGAAGTTCATTTACCGATTTCGGATTGATTGCATTCCCGAATCCTTTCGGTACAGAGATTACGCTGAACATTCAATCGACAGACCTAAGTCCGGCAACGTTACAGGTCTTCGATATGGAAGGCAGATTACTTGAAACTCATCTGGGTGTTCTTCCGGGAAACAATTTCAATGCAGGTTCAGAACTCAGAAGCGGAATTTATCTTGCTCAAATCGTTCAGGGAACTCGTTCAACATTCATTAAAATTGTAAAGGCTGAGTGAAACACGAACTCTGATTAATATCAGAATCCCTTGTCAGAGGATAATATCTCTCGCAAGGGATTCTTTTTTTGGGGGTGAATGAGGGGATCGGTGATTGGCTCCGTTCCGCAAGGAATCAATATGAATTGCCCTGGAATTCATTCCGGGGCAAAACAAAAAATCCCGTCTTGCCATAAGCGAGACGGGACCTTTTCAGGTAATGTAGAAGATTTTCTAAGCCAATTGAACTTTTACTGCGTTTAATCCTTTTTTACCTTGAATAACCTCAAACGTTACTTTATCCGCCTCGCGGATTTCGTCGATGAGACCTGTCTGATGGACAAAATATTCTTGTCCAGTTTCTTCTTCACGAATAAAGCCAAAGCCTTTTGATGAGTTGAAGAATTTTACTACTCCTTTTTTCATGTGATTTAAGTTGATGAATAATACTAATTAGGTTAATTGGGGCGAAGGTAAGTCAAATTGTTGACAAAATCTAATAATTTCTAACTTAAGCAAAATATTTATTGAATTTTTATTAAGGACAATTTTTCGGGTGAAAATTTCTCAGTTCGACTTATCACCGACAAAATGATCATCCTGACTCTTGAAGAGAATGTTGAAAGTCGTCAGACTTCCATAGCAACGGGTGATATACTGTTGCATATTGACCTTTTCTTCCTCGCTAAGCTTTTCATGGGCATTGATCCGCTGTTCAAGCACTCTAAGACGATCTCTGAGCATCACTATTTTGTTGAAGAAGACATCGATCGGGACTTCCTTCGGTTTCAGCGAGGGGTCTGCAGCTTTTATAATCAGCATCCCACCCTGATATTTTGGAGCGAGGTCGACTTTTTCATGAAGATCTGAAAACTTCCGAAGAACATTGATCAGAGTTTTCTCTACTTCAGCAAAGCTGAGCATGTCTTCGGGCGGTTCAGTCCCGTCAATAATTTCGAATGCGTTAAAGTTTCTTGAAATCTCCTTTATGCCAACACTGATAAATGTGATTAAAAAGGTTTGGCTCTTCACCTGAATGACAACACCATCTCCAAATTCAGGATGTTTGATTCGCGAGCCGATGCTCAAATAACGTGAATCCATCTATTATTGGATGACCTTAAAAAAGTCTATAGCTATTTGCCACAGTGACGGGCATTACACCCGAATCGGTGAACCTCGCTACGCGTTGTTTGATTTCTTCTAATTTCCTTTCATCAAGCGGTAGCTCAAGATATTTTTTGGCATATTGTATCGCCTTCCATTTTTCACTGAAAGATTCTGAATGCCCGCTCAGCGCCTCTGTTCCGTCACCAAACTCCACTTTAGTGATCACCGAATATTGGTTCATGATCTTTCTTCCCACAATCGCAATTCGTCGGGGGAAAGAAACCGAATCTTCCCACTCGTAAATTGTACCAAAACAGTTTTCAGTTAATTTAATTTTATTCATACTGTTGAATATGGGTTTGATTGGGTTTGTGTTTTAATGTGACCAGCTGTGTCCCCCGCAAAGTTGGACTTAAAATGAAGTTAATAGTAGAAACGTGGTCAAGAGTTATACACAGTACATAGTTAATTTCGT
>JAHEYM010000318.1 GCA_023251595.1 Bacteroidota bacterium | reverse complement strand
AAATCAGATATTATTGAAGCGTTCGGTCGAAAGGATATTCATGTTTTTGATGATGAGAATTTGCTTTTTGAATTTGTAGCGTCCTCAGTAAATGAAGCTTCTAATCTTCTTTTGATGAGTTCCGGAACATTTAAAGGATTGGACTTTGGAAGCCTTTATAATAAAGTTGAGTAGGGAATGCAAAATTTCTAAAACATTACGCAAATCACTACTTCTCATCTGATTTAATGCCGACTGATTTATAGAGCCAGTAAATCCAGGTTAAAAAGCTAATAATTAATGCAATTTGCGAATTGAAATTGCGGAGAAGTTTTATCCAGGGTTCGAACAAGATTATGATACCCGATCCAGGCAATAAGGATAATTATAAAACTCATGCTTAATGCTGCGAAAGATGGCCAAAGTTTGATGAGTTCCTTCCATAAATCAGATGATGAATGGATGGATTCAATTGGCGGTACTTTTAATTCAAGGACAAGAAGCGTAATAGCAATGGCAAAAACGCTATCGCTGAATGCCTCCAGCCGGATATTGGAATTGTGAGACATAATATTACAATTTAATTAGTTCTATTGGGGGTGTTAAGAATGGTTATTATTTACAGTGTGACGATGGTTTATTTTATTTTCAATGAATTCAAATGAATTTATAAGACGGTCTTGATTATATAGAAACTTTATTTCTGTTTTTGTATCATCTTTTTGAGTAAATGAAAAATATGGGTATTGGTAAGCGAAAAGAATGCCGATAAAATGAGCAGGAATAAACATCCTAATAATTGTGCCTAATAAGGCGGCGTTCCAATCATAGAAACCTTTTTCAAATTCAAAACTTTTAATCTCTTCAAAAAAATATGTTTCAGTTTCAGCAAATTTATTTCCGTAAAAGCTGGGAGTGATTAAATTAAAATGGTCATTATAAACTTCAATGATGTAATAGTTTCTGTTCAAGCTGCACAGGAATGCTGTTGCTAGATAGAGCATTATATATGTATAGTCTAAATGAATCAAACAAATGAAGATTAGTCCACCAATTAACATTCCACGAAAACCATAGAACCGTGTAGGTAATGAACTTTTATATATCGGGGTTAAGATCTCCATTGCTAAGTTAAAGGATCTTGAGTCATACTTTTGCAAAATTTAGGATTGTAAAGATATTTAGTGTTTTGCTAAATTCCTAACTTTTAGAGATAGTAAAATAGGTATAAATATAGGTGTGCGGTCGGGCTATAACGTTAATTGATTGTATAGGGATGTCTGTTTTCCCAATTTCCCTTTTTCACCAAATTCTATGTCCTTGAAGGGCGTGGGAGAATTTGTGGGGAACCGTTCACCCGGAATTTCATCGTCTTTTCCCGAATTGAATCCCGGTTTCTCCTGACGAGTTCGGGAACATTTAAAGGAACAGTCTTCGGAAAAGATTTAACTGAAGTCTCAGAATCATTTTTTCTAGCTCACTTTTTTTTATGTGCCTTGGTTTTTAATTTTCCGTAGGATTCTTTCGGTGGAAGATTCTTTAGTTTTTTTATCTCAGCTTTGCAATACATTTTGAGAATCTCCATTGTGAAAGCAGACATGGATTTTCGGTTATGCCTTGAGAGCATCTTCATGTCGTAGAAAATGTCAACATCCCAACTGATACTTCTGGGGATTTTTTTAATGGTTAACCAGTTCGTCCAGAACTTTTTTGGTTTTGTTTTTAGAATTTTAGTTTTCATTATTTTGAATTTTAGTTGAAAAAAATGTATGAAAAGCGATTAAATTTGATGAATTAGTAGACAGTTCAGGAAATGCAACAAAATATATAATAAATTGGTTGTAAAAAATTAATAATTTCTTATCAACAAATTGTTAGGAAATTAACAATTTGTTGACAATAAATAGTTAAGAAATTGATAATTTGTTGACAATAAATTGTTAAGAAATTGATAATTTGTTGACAATAAATTGTTAAGAAATTGATAATTTGTTGACAATAAATTGTTAAGAAATTGATAATTTGCAGACAGGAAATTGTAAATAAATTGACAATTTCATGTCAAGAAGAATTAATTAGACATCTAATATCTGAGCCCATAAAACATTATTATATACAATCTGAATTGAAATAAGAGAAACTAACAGAAATTATATTTTTAAATATTATTTAATAAAGTGGTGAGATTATATTGGATTTTAGAAAAACATAAACTGTTTAGAAATAAAAAATTTGCACATAAAGGTATACCCAAGTAGAAAATGCAAATTTTCAATAAAATTTTGTAATGAGCAACTTTTGAAAAAAATATTTTGATTCTTCAACTCTTGAACTTTTCACACCTTCACCCCTTTAACTTTTCAACTTGTCAACCTATTTTTACTTACCTTTGGAGCCTCTTAAATCAAAGGCATTATGAACATTCATGAATATCAAGGAAAGGAAATATTAAAAAGTTATGGCGTAAAAGTGCAAGAAGGAATCGTCGCAAATACTCCGGAAGAAGCAGTATCCGCTGCTAAAAGACTCCAAGAGGTCACAGGAACGAAATTCTGGGTCGTTAAAGCCCAGATTCATGCGGGAGGTCGAGGAAAAGGCGGTGGGGTCAAGCTTGCAAAATCGCTTGAAGAGGTTACCGAGAAATCAACAGCAATTCTTGGAATGCATCTTATTACACCACAGACTTCTGCTACCGGCAAGGTAGTCCATAAAGTGTTGATAGCACAAGATGTTTATTATCCCGGACCAAATCCGACTTCTGAGTTTTATATGTCGGTTTTGTTAGATAGAAATTCATCAAAAAACGTAATTATTTACAGTCCTGCAGGTGGTATGGACATAGAAACTGTCAGCGCAAAAACACCTGAACTCATCTACAAAGAAGAAATTGATCCAAAGGTCGGTTTACAGGCGTTTCAAACAAGGAAAATCGCATTCAATCTCGGTCTTTCTGGAAATGCTTTTAAAGAGATGCAAAAGTTTGTGAATGCACTATACAAGGCTTATCTCGCGACCGATTCCAATTTGTTTGAAATAAATCCGGTGCTGAAAACATCTGACGATCAGATTCTGGCGGTTGATGCAAAAGTGAATCTCGATGACAGTGGACTTTTCCGTCATCCCGGCTTTGAAGAGTTGAGAGATGTAATGGAAGAAGATCCAACTGAAGTTGAAGCCGGTGAACACGATCTGAATTATGTAAAATTAGATGGAAATGTAGGTTGTATGGTGAATGGTGCCGGACTTGCAATGGCGACGATGGACATCATTAAACTCGCCGGTGGTGCTCCAGCTAATTTTCTTGACGTCGGAGGAACTGCTAATGCAGCAAGGGTTGAGGCAGCATTCCGAATTATTCTTAAAGATCCTCATGTAAAAGCCATTTTGGTCAATATTTTTGGCGGAATTGTGCGTTGCGATCGCGTAGCGCAGGGAATTGTCGATGCGTATAATAACATTGGTAAAATTCCGATTCCGGTCATTGTGAGATTACAGGGAACAAATGCTACAGAAGCAAAAAAGATCATAGACGATTCCGGACTGAAGGTCTTTTCTGCAATTGAGTTGAAGGAAGCGGCAGCGTTAGTAACGGACTTATTGAAGGGTTGAAGGGTTGAAGGGTTGAAGGGTTGAAGGGTTGAAGAGTTGAAGAGTGGAGAGTGGAGAGTGGAGAGATGGATTTCAAAAATACAAAATTATTTACACGCCCTATTATTAAGGTGAAAATTAAAATTATATATACAGTTAACAGAATACAAACGAATGCAATTAATCAATAAACTTTTAAACTCTTCAACTTATAAACTTTTAAACTAATAATGAAAGTAGAATCGACCGAAAATAATTTTCTTGGAATCGAAGATCCGGCATTATATTCATTCGAGAATGCACGTTTTGTTGTACAACAACTTCCATACGAATATACATCGTCATATATAAGCGGTTCAGCAGCGGGACCACCTGCGATGATTTCAGCTTCTCATTTTGTTGAATTTTATGATGAAGAATTGGATCAGGAAACGTATTTAATAAATCCTGTTGCAACTTTGCCAACGCTCGATTTTAAAGACAAATTCGATGAAGCTGCGATGAAACTTATTGAAGAACATACAACTTCATTATTGAACAAAAAAAAGTTTGTCGTTTCTTTCGGTGCTGAACACACGATTACACTCGGAATTGCGCGTGCTTTCAGGAAAAAGTTTCCCGATTTCTGTTTGCTTCAATTCGATGCTCATTCCGACTTGCGAACTTCTTATCAGGGAAATGAATTGTCGCACGCGTGTGTGATGGCTCGGGTTCACGATCTCGGTATTCCACTCACTCAAGTTGGAATCCGTGCTCAGTGCAAACAGGAATCTGATCTCATAAAATCCTCAAATAATATTCACACTTTTTATGCACATGCCATCCGTAAAAATCCAAATTGGATGGAAGATGCGCTTGCTACACTTGGGGAAAACGTATATATTTCTATAGATGCCGATGGATTTGATCCGTCTGTTATTCCGAATGTCGGCACCGCAGAACCAGGTGGAATGTATTGGAATGAAACTCTGCAATTTCTACGAAAAGTTTGTGAAACAAGGAATGTAATCGGATTCGATATAGTTGAAATCGCTCCTTTAGAGGGTTCGATTATTTCTGAATATACCTGTGCTAAGTTGGCTTATCGACTAATGGGTTATATTTCTGTGAAAGGTTGATAGGTTGATAGGTTGAAAGGTTGAAAGGTTGATAGGTTGAAACAATGTCGGGAACAAATATATTCGTAATTATTTTATTATTTTTCTCATCGGGTCTTTTCTCACAAACAAATAATCCTATCCTTGATTCCATATATAATAATATGGTTTTGGTAGAAAGGGGTACTTTTACGATGGGTTGTACACATGAACAAGTCGGTGAGTGTAAGCAGGACGAAAAACCTGCACACACCGTGACTATCAGCACATTTTACATAAGCAAATATGAAGTAACACAGGAAGAATATTCTGCGTTGGTGGGTGCTGACCCTTACCAAAAGTGTCCGCATTGTCCGGTTGGAAATATATATTGGGAAGCAGCACAAACATTTATTAAAAAACTTGATTCATTGACAGGGAAGAAATACAGATTGCCGACTGAAGCAGAGTGGGAGTTTGCTGCCAGAGGTGGAAATAAAACAAAAGGTTTTAAGTATTCAGGCAGTAATAATGTTAAACAGGTAGCTTGGATTAGTGATAAT